>JAJFIG010000007.1 GCA_021775195.1 Rhodospirillales bacterium
AGTCCTTCAAGCCCAACAAGGCCGACTGGCTCGAGGGCAAATGGGCCGGCTTGATCCAGTTCTCCGGCGAGGAGGAATACCAGGACCACGACACCGCGGTCTCCATGGACCTGCTGCGCGAGGTCGGGTCCGCCATCTCCCGCCCCCCCGACAACTTCAACGTCAACCGCAAGATCGTGCGCCAGCTCGGGGCCAAGCGCAAAATGATCGAGAGCGGAACCGGGATCGATTGGGCGATGGGTGAGGCCCTGGCCTTCGGCACCTTGCTGGTGGAAGGAACGCGGGTTCGCCTTTCGGGCCAGGATTCGGGGCGCGGCACCTTCTCGCACCGCCATTGCGTGCTCGTCGATCAGGACAACGAGGAACGCTATTTCCCCTTGAGCGAGATCAGGGACGGCCAGGCCAAATTCGAGGTCATGGACAGCCCGCTGTCGGAGGCCGGCGTCCTCGGGTTCGAGTACGGCTACTCCCTGACCGATCCCGAGACCCTGGTCCTCTGGGAGGCCCAGTTCGGCGATTTCGCCAACGGCGCCCAGGTGATCATCGACCAGTTCATCACCACCGGCGAAACCAAATGGCTGCGCATGTCGGGGGTCGTCATGCTGCTGCCCCATGGCTTCGAGGGCCAGGGCCCCGAGCACTCCTCGGCCCGGCTCGAGCGCTACCTGCAGCTCTGCGCCGAGGACAACATCCAGGTCGTCAACATCACCACCCCGGCCAATTTCTTTCATGCCTTGCGCCGGCAGATGCGGCGCAACTACCGCAAGCCCCTGGTCGTCATGTCGCCCAAGTCGCTGCTCCGCCACAAGCTGGTGGTTTCCGACCTCGCCGACATGGGGCCGGATACCTGCTTCCACCGGGTGTTGCCGGAAACCGATGATCTTGTCGCCGACAAGAAGGTTCGCCGTGCCGTGCTTTGTTCCGGCAAGGTCTATTACGACCTCGTGCAGAAGCGCCGCGACGACGGCATCGACGACGTCGCCATCATCCGCGTCGAACAGCTTTATCCTTGGGCGCGGCAGACCTTGATGGGGCAGCTCTCCCGCTACCCGGACGCCGAGGTGATCTGGTGTCAGGAGGAGCCCGCCAACATGGGCGCCTGGACCTTCGTCGCGCCGCGCCTCGAAAGCATCCTGGCCGAGGCCGGCGGCAAGGAGGTGCGCCCCGTCTATGCCGGCCGTGCCGCGGCGGCCTCGCCGGCGACCGGCCTCGCCAAGGTTCACCGCCAGGAACAGGAAACCCTGGTCGAACAGGCGCTGAGGACGGATATCGAGTCCATTCCGCAACCATTCGGCCGGCCGCTTCGGTAGGCACATAGCAAAGGGGGGAAGATGGCCACGGAAATCAAGGTACCGACGCTCGGCGAATCGGTGACCGAGGCGACGGTCGCCAAGTGGTTCAAGGCGGTTGGCGATGCCGTTGCCGCCGACGAGCCGCTGGTCGAACTGGAAACCGACAAGGTGACGGTGGAGGTCAACGCCCCTGCTGCCGGGACCTTGTCCGAAATCGTCGCCGGCGAAAGCGCCGAAGTCGAGGTCGGCGCTCTATTGGGCGTCCTTGCCGAGGGCGCCGCCGCTCCGGCCCCGCAACCGGCCGCCCCGGCACCCGAACCCGCCGCCGCCCAGGCACCGGCCCCCGAACCGGCCCCAGCCCCAGCACCCGAGCCTGCGCCGGTCCCGGCGCCCGCTCCCGCCGCGCCACCGCCCGCCGCCGCCGCCGTGCCCTTGGCCCCGGCGGTGCGCAAGCTGGTTCAGGAACACGGCCTCGATCCGGCATCCATCGCGGCGACCGGCAAGGACGGCCGCCTGACCAAGGGCGACGTGCTCGCCCACCTGGAAGGCGCCGCCGCTGCTCCGGCCCCCGTCGCGGCTCCGGCGCCACAGGCCGCACCGGCACCCGCACCCGCCGTCGCCCCGGCGGCCCAGTATCCGCCCAAGCCCGAAGGACCGCGCGAGGAACGGGTGCGCATGACGCGCCTGCGCCAGCGCATCGCCGAACGCCTCAAGGCGGCCCAGAACACGGCCGCCATGCTGACCACCTTCAACGAGGTCGACATGACCGCGGTGATGGAACTCCGCGCCCGCTACCGGGATGCCTTCGAGAAGAAGCACGGGGTGCGGGTCGGCTTCATGTCCTTGTTCGTCAAGGCCTCCATCGTCGCGCTGCGCGAATTCCCCGCCGCCAACGCCGAGATCGACGGCGACGACCTGGTCTACAAGAACTATTACGACATCGGAGTCGCCGTCGGCACCGAGCAGGGCTTGGTGGTGCCGGTGGTCCGTGACGCCGATGCCCTCAGTTTCGCCGACGTCGAAAAGACCATTGCCGACTACGGCCGCCGCGCCCGCGACGGCAAGCTCGCCATCGAGGAACTCCAGGGCGGTACCTTTACCATCACCAACGGCGGCGTTTTCGGCTCGCTCCTGTCGACGCCCATCCTCAACGTGCCCCAGTCGGGCATCCTCGGCATGCACAAGATCCAGCAGCGCCCCATGGTGATGCCCGACGGTT
>JAJFIG010000061.1 GCA_021775195.1 Rhodospirillales bacterium
TCGGCGCCCGCAAGACCTATCTCATTGCCCTCAGGGGACCTTTTTCGCTGGCCACCTACTTCTACGACGTCGCCCGCATGGCCCTGTCGAACCTCGTCCTGGCGCCCCGCCACGCCAGTTCGGTCATCGACGAGCTGACCGAGGTCGGCGCCGACGACGCCGTCATCACCATCGGCTTCGACCCCTACACCCGCGAGACCGTAAAGGCATCCCGCTTCGCCAGGGAACGCGGCGCGACCCTGGTGACCATCACCGACAGCCGCGTCTCGCCGCTGGCCATCGACGCCGACCACGTCTTCATCGCGCCCACGGCGACGCCCCAGTTCTTCCCCTCCCACGTCGCCACCACGGCACTGATCGAGACCCTCATCGCCCACATCGTGTCCCGGGGCGGCCGTCAGGTCATCGACAGCATCACCGCCTACGACCGCCTGCACCATCAGTTCGACGTCTACTGGCGCGACGGCGGCCCGGCGCGCGGTGGCGGCGGCTCGTGAACCCACGGCCGCTGGCTTATATGAACCATTTGACACTTTATCTATTCAAATTGGTTCATTTGTGCTAACCCTGTTTCCACACCGGCGGGGATTCGCTATAGTTGCCGGGTTCACGAGTGCAAGGGGGGGAGCATCGGACCGTTCCGGCGATGATTCCCGATCGGCGCTGCCGCACGGCGGAACCGTCAAGCCGGTTCTCTTCGGGCGGAGTCGTTGGTATCCTATGCGGAACGACAGGGGGTGAAACCGGCCACGACCATGGCCGATACCAAAAGCAGGAATTTCACACAACCCGGGACAAGGCGCGCTGCGCCGACTGAAACGCACCCGATCAGGTGCGGGATTTGTAAGTCAATAGGGAGGATCAAATGTTCAAGCCAGTTATCAAGAGCGCACTATGCGCGGCCGTGGCGCTGGGTTTCGCCACGGTGTCCACCACCGCCGACGCCGGCAACGACCGTTTCAAGAAGGTCCTTGAGCGCGGCAAGGTGGTTGTCGGCGTCAAGGCCGATTACAAGCCCTGGGGCTTCCGTGATTCCAGCGGCAAGCTTGTCGGCATGGAAATCGACATGGCCCAGGACGTGGCCGATGCCTTGGGCGTCAAGCTCGAGCTGGTGCCGGTGCAGTCGTCCAACCGCATGCAGTTCCTGCAGCAGGGCAAGATCGACCTGATGATCGCGACCATGTCCGACCGTACGGACCGCCGCAAGATCGTCGGCATCGTCGAGCCCAACTACTACACGTCGGGCACCAACGTGCTGGCCAAGAAGGGCATCCTCAAGAAGTGGGCGGACCTCAAGGGCAAGCCGGTCTGCGGCAAGCAGGGCGCCTTCTACAACAAGATCGTCGCCAAGCGCTACGGCGCCAAGGTCATCGCCTTCGTCAACAACGCCGAATCCAAGCAGGCGCTGCGTGACGGCAAGTGCGTCGCCTGGGTCTATGACGACTCCTCCATCGGCTCCGATCTGGCGTCGGGCGAGTGGAGCGGCTTCGAGATGCCCCTCAACTCCGAAGACGACAACCCCTGGGGCCTGGCCGTACCGGTCGATGAGCAGAACAACATCTGGGGCAACTTCATGGCCGGCATGCAATACCGCTGGCTGACCTCCGGCCGCCTGATCGAGTTGGAAAAGAAGTGGGGCATCCAGCCGACTGCATTCCTGAAGATGCAGAAGGACAAACTGACCCCGGCGCGCAAGCACCTAAAATAGCGGTTGGCGTCGACGGGGCGGGCCCGGTGGGGCCGCCCCGCTTCGCTTCCCCGCCCATGGGCACGTTCCCGTTGGGCCAACAACGAGAAGCACCCTTAAGGGCGCCCGGCTGGGAGAACGATAGGGGGCTCAAGTGCTAGAAACGATCGGACCCTTTTTCCAGAAGCTCTATGAAGGCTCCGGCTGGAACTTCATAATCTTCTACGAGGCCTATGAATACGACCGGTTCGTCGCCGCGATCTGGGTTTCCATTCAGCTGATCATCGCCTGTCTCGCCTTCTCCCTCGTCGTCGGCATCGTCGGCGCCTGGGCCCAGGGCGCGAAATCGCGGTTCATCCGCCTCGGCATGGCCGGCTACATCCAGTTCTTTCGCAACACACCGCCCTTCGTGCAGTTGCTGACCTTCTACTTCGTCGTCGGCACCATAACCCCGCAGGTCGACATGGGCGGGTATTACGAGCCCGTCATCGGAGCCTTCGGCTGGGCGGTGATCTCCCTCGGCTTCTTCGCCGGCGCCTTCAATACGGAGATCTTCCGCTCCGGCATCGAAGCCGTGCCGACGGCCACCGTCGAGGCCGCCGAGGCACTCGGCTACTCGCGCATCAAAGCCTACATCTACATCATCCTGCCGCTGGCCTTCCGCGTCTGCCTGCCGGCCTTGAACAATAACCTCGTCAACCTCCTGAAGACGACGACCCTGGCCTACGCCATCGCCGTGCCGGA
Source organism: Rhodospirillales bacterium (assembly GCA_021775195.1). Classification (GTDB taxonomy): domain Bacteria; phylum Pseudomonadota; class Alphaproteobacteria; order Rhodospirillales; family 2-02-FULL-58-16; genus JAJFIG01. The sequence continues at coordinate 2,432 of JAJFIG010000061.1, forward strand.
AATGATGTACACGGCCAACCAGATCTGGTCCGACAACGTCAACGTGCCGGAGATGATGATCGTGCTGTTCCTCTATTACATCGGTCTGGTCGGCATCCTGGTCTGGCTGATGCACAGGTGGGAACACAATATGCGCATTCCGGGGTACGGCTGATGTTGGGCGCAAAATACATGCCGGGCGTCGACAGCACCCCGAAAACCGACCTGCCGGTGCTGTTGCCCGTCAAGGAGTCGGCGCGCCGGGGCCAGTTGTTCTGCGACATGGGCGGGCGGCTGTTCCTGGACGTCAAGCCGCAACACCTGGTCTGGCTCATGCTGGTCATCCTGCTGTGGAGCGGTGCAGCCCAGGCGGCCTCGAAATACGGCGTCGTCTGGCAGTTCCAGACGGTGTTCAAATGGACACCCTTCATCCTCAAGGGCTTCGCCCTCAACATCCTGATCAGCATCTTCGCCATGGTCATCGGCACCGTCGCCGGAGCGGCGCTGGGACTGATGCAGGTGTCGCTTTTGCTGCCGGTGCGCCGGGGGTCGTGGGTGTTCACCCAGTTCTTCCGCAATTCGCCGTGGCTGGTGCTGCTGTTCAGCGTCATGCTGCTGTTCCCCTTCGAGCTCGACTTAGGCTTCGCCGTGATCCCCGTGCCCGACTGGACGAAGGCGGTGGTCGGCTTCTCGCTGCCGATCATGGCCAATATCTCCGAGGTCGTGCGCGGCGCCGTGGTTTCGCTGCCGTCGGGCCAGTGGGAATCGGCCGAGAGCCTGGCCTTCAGCCGGCGCCAGACCATGTGGATGATCATCCTGCCGCAATGCGTCAAGCGGATGATCCCGCCCTGGATCAACTGGTACTGCATCCTCACCATGGCGACGCCTTTGTGCTCGATCATGGGGGTCGAGGAATCGGTCACCCACACGGTTCAGGCCCTCAACGCCGAGGGCGACAAGCCGGAACTGCTGCCCGTGTTCTACGGCTTCCTGCTCTTCATCCATTTCGTATTCACCTATCCCATCGCGCGCTACTCGATCCGTCTCGAGAAGATGTACGCGGTCAAGATTTAGGAGAGGCAACCCGTGTCAGAAACCAGTGGTAACGGCGGTACGGCCTGGACCGAAGACCAGCCCATGGTCAGCATCAAGGAC
>JAJFIG010000062.1 GCA_021775195.1 Rhodospirillales bacterium
GTCGGCGACCGCCCGGTTGTAGGCGTCCAACGTCTGCGTCCCCGTGTGCATCATTGTCCTGAGGTAAACCAGATAGGTATTCAGCACGTCGGTTTCGCAGTAGTTGCGGATGTCCTCGACACGGCCGTCGTCGTAGAGCCCGGCGACCTTGGAGCCGTCGACGCCTAACTTCCCCGGAAAACCCATCACCGCGCAGACCTCGGCCAGGCGCACCCGGGCCGAAGCGCCGTAGTCCGACAGCACCTCCAGGAGGTCGCAGTGCCAGTCGGCGCTGTAGCGGCTGGTGTAGCTGTTCCATTTGTCACCGGCGCCATGCAGGAACGGCGCCGGCACCCCGTGCACCATGGCCCGGTATTTGAGTACCGGTAAGTCGAAGGAGCGCCCGTTGAAGCTGACCAGTCGCGGCTTGAGCCGTTCGAAATAGCCGAAGAAACCCTGCAGCAACTGCTTTTCGTCGAAGTCCGCCTGGCCGCCCGAGCGCACGTCGCGTAGCAGGTAGGTCTCGTTGCTGCCGTCGCGTGCGATCTCCGCCTCCAGGAAGCTGATCGCCACCACCTTGTGGAAGGGCTGGCGGGGGAACGGATTCCTGCCGTCGGTGATCTCCAGGTGATAGCGCTCGAGCTCACCGCGCCGCGCCGCCACGTCGGTGTCCTCGAAGCCGGTCAGGTTGGCGACCGAGTCGGTATCGGGGACGGTCTCGATGTCGAAAACGAACAGGCTCTGGTGCTGCATGACTCCCCCGTCTCGACCTGTTATACACTGCGCCGAGGCATCGTCTCCATACCATTACCCGGAGTCCAAAAGGCCATGAAGAACCTCGGGCAGATGTTGAAGCAGGCCCAGCAGATGCAGGCCAAGGTAGCCGAACTGCAGGCCGAGCTCGCCAACATGGAAATTACCGGCTCGTCGGCCGGCGGCATGATCCAGGTGACCCTGACCGGCAAGGCCGAGGCCCGCGAGGTGAAGATCGATCCTTCCCTGGCCGGCGCCGACGACGTCGAGGTTCTGGAGGACCTTATCGTCGCCGCCTTCAACGACGCCAAATCCAAGGTCGACGCCCGGATGGCCGAGAAGATGTCCGAAATGACGGGCGGCCTTCAACTGCCACCGGGAATGATGCCGCCGTTCTAAATGGTTTATCTGGCTTGAGATGGCAGTTTCCGACGTCGAGCACCTGATCCAGCTTCTCGCCAAGCTGCCCGGGCTGGGGCCCCGTTCGGCGCGCCGCGCCGCCCTTTATCTGATCAAGCGCCGCGAGGCCCTGCTCGTGCCCCTGGCCCGGGCCCTGACCGACGCCGCCGACGCCATCCGCACCTGTTCGGTGTGCGGCAATCTGGACACCCGCGACCCCTGCGCCGTCTGCACCGATCCCAAGCGCGACGCCTCCATCGTCTGCGTCGTCGAGGACGTCGCCGACATGTGGGCCCTGGAGCGCACAGTGGCCTTCCGCGGCCGCTACCACGTCCTTGGCGGCACCCTGTCGGCACTGGACGGCGTCGGCCCCGACGACCTCAACATCCCGGCCCTCGTCGCCCGGGTGCGGGGCGGCGACATCAAGGAGGTGATCCTCGCCACCAACGCCACCGTCGACGGCCAGACCACGGCCCATTACATCGCCGACGCCCTTGCCGGAACCGGAGTAGCGGTGTCGGGGCTGGCCCATGGCGTTCCCGTCGGCGGCGAACTCGATTATCTCGACGAGGGCACGCTGAGTGCCGCCCTCAAGGCCCGCCGCCCGGTTTCCTGATCAGCCGATTCGTTCGATGGGTTCGCTGGGTTCGCTGGGCGGCGCCAGTTCTTCGGCCGGGTTTTCGTCCTCCAGCTGCATGGACTCGATCTTGTCGCCGCGGCTGACGATCTTGCGGCTCGAGATCTGGATGGCGTCGATGTCCTTGTTGGCCTGGCGGAAATGGTTCTGCAGGTTGTCGACCCTCTGGTCCAGGCGGTGCACGTCGGCCACCAGCTTCAGGAGCTCGGCCTGAAGCAATCCCGCCTGTTCGCGGATGCGGGCGTCCTTGAGCACCGCGCGCACCGTGTTCAGGGTCGCCATCAACGTCGTCGGCGAAACGATCCACACCTTGGCCCGGTAGGACTTCTCTATCACCTCGGGCAGGCTGGCATGCAGTTCGGCGTAGACCGCCTCCGAAGGCAGAAACATGAGCGCCGATTCGGCCGTTTCACCGGGGACGATGTATTTCTCGGAAATATCGCGCACGTGCTTGAGAACATCGGCGGCGAAGGCACGCAACGCCTCGGTGCGCTGGGCCTCGTCGGCGGCCCCGCGGAAGGCACGATAGCGTTCCAGCGGGTATTTTGAATCGATGACGATACCCCCTGGCGGATTGGGCAGCTTGAGCAGGCAATCGGCCATCCTGCCGTTGGAGAGCTTGGCCTGGAACTGATATGCCGACGGCGGCAGGGCATCCCTGACCAGGTTCTCCATCTGGGTCTGGCCATGGGCGCCGCGGGCCTGCTTGTTGGAAAGGATATCCTGCAGGCCGACCATCTGTTGCGACAGCTCCGTGATGTTCTTCTGCGCCGCGTCGATGACCGCGAGGCGTTCGTGCAGCGTCTTGAGCGTGTTGCCGGTCTTCTCCGTTTGCTCGGTCAGGCCGTCGGCAAGGCGCTGGGATACAGAATCCAGACGCTCGTTGAGACCGCTCTGGGTCTGCTGCAACCGCCCCGCCAGTTCCGACTGGGTCGCCGCCAGCCGTTCCGCGGTTTCCGCCAGTGAAACCAGGCGCTGTGCCGCCTCGCCCCGTTCCCGCTCGTCACGGAGCGCCATGAGGACGACAACGCCCAGGAAAACGACGACGACAACGACGGCAAGGGGAATAAGGGGGTCCATGGTTCCGGGTCCGTTTCAACCCCGCCACCATGCCCGAGCCCGCCGCCAAAGGCAAACGACACCAGTGCCCAAACCACGATCCCGACCAGAATTCACTCACTCGCCGAAATCGTGTTTTTTGGAGGTCGACTGAACCCGTTGGTCGTATTGATGCCATAATGATCTGCCAGTTTCGCCTGACTTTAAGAAATTTTCTTGGGGCAGGAGATTCCGATGAATAAGACGACGACGTGCGTGTTCGTTTTGATCCTGGCGGTTTCGGTCGCCGCCTGCGAAACACGAACCCAGTATTCCTCGGGAGCCGAGTACCTTTCCTCGATGCGTGCCGTACCGACGGCAGAGGATACGACGGGCTCTCGTGCGGTCGAATCCAACGACGCCATTGACCGGGCCGTCAGCAACGCGGCCGCTGTCGAACCGAATTTGGTGTTCCCGGCTCGTCTGGGCTTGGCGCGAATCTATCGCGGACGCCTTACTGCCATTCCCCGTGACGAAGGCACCGCGTGGCGGACCCTGGCGGAGAAACTAGGGGCCGATTACGGTGAGTTCGTCCCAATAAGCCCACTGGTCGCCGAGATGGCGTCGTCGGCTGCCGGCGCGTCCATCGCCAGCATGAAACATGACCGTCTCCGCGTCATCGACAAGATCCGAATCGGCGCCGCGCGTCAGCACGTTGACGCGGTTCTCGTTTACGAGACAACCGGTACCGTTGATGACCAGGATAATTTTCTCTCCATTGCCAATTGGACCATCATCGGGGCGGCGATCCTGCCCAGTTCCGAAGTCAAGGTCAGGGCGGTGGCACAGGCGATGTTCATTGACGTCCGCAATGGCTACCCCTACGGCACTGCTCAGTCGATCATCGAGGACGAGACCCTCACCACCGCCTTCGATACCCGCGATCAGAAAAAACGCTTGTACCGGAAGGCATCGGTAGCCGTTGTCGCGCAACTGGCTGACGACGTCGCCGACATGATGAATGACCTCTACATCAAGTCGTTGAAAGCCCGCGTCGCCAGAAACGCAAATGGTCGATGATCGGGAGAACGCCTTCTAGATCACGATCCCGACCACGGCGCCGGTGAGGCACGTGGCGATGGTACCGGCGACGATGGACTTGAGGCCGAGGCCGACGATGTCGTCGCGGCGTTCAGGCACCATTGTGCCCAGCCCGCCGATCATGATGCCCAGGCTGCCGAAGTTGGCGAACCCGCAGAGACCGTAGACCATGATCAGGCGCGAGCGTTCCGACAGGGCACCCTCGGGCAGGCGCGACAGCTCCAGGTAGGCCAACAGTTCGTTGAGCACGGTCTTGGTCCCCATCAGGCTACCCCCCGTCACCGCCTCGGCCCAGGGCACCCCCATAAGCCACACCACGGGCGCCATCACCACGCCCAGCAGGCGCTCCAGGGTCAGCGGCGCCCCGCCGACCTCGGGAATCAGCCCCAGGGCCATGTTGACCAAGCTGACCAGGGCGACCAGCACCACCAGCATGGCGATGACGTTGATC
>JAJFIG010000063.1 GCA_021775195.1 Rhodospirillales bacterium
CCGGGTTTGGCGGCAGGTCACCCTTGCCCTCAATGGCCTTGGCCTGCTCAGCTTGGATCGCAAGGCCGGCGTGGTAGAGATTGACAAGCCGATTGACCAGAGAGGAGTTGGCTGCGTGTTCATGGTTGTACGGGATACGCAGTTCATACCGGCCATCATTGCGACTGTGCCATTCGCCAACTCGCACGCCTTGGCCGTGTTCGTTCTCCACTTCGACAAAACGTCCAGCCTCAGGCCCGGGCGGGCCACCGAATACAATTCGGATTTCCTGGTTCATGCCGAACCTCCCGGTCCTTCAAACCGCAAGGACGCGTAGAAATCCTTGCGGAAATCCTCGACGTCCAGGCCGTTGGCCTCGGCGTATGCCGCGGTCAGAAGGCTCATGGATTGGGTGAGTGGATCGAAGTAGTAGGCGACCCTTGGATCTGTCTTGATCCGCGTCAGCACATGGGCCACGGCCTTGACCGCCAAGTCGCTCATAATGCCCACCCGCTCTCTGGCCACATCACGCAGACATAACCGTCGAGCCTACCCAGGGTGAGCAACTGGCCGGAGGGGGATTCCCAGGTCTCGAACAGCGCCAGGCGGTCGATGCGGCGATAGTCGCGACGGGCAAGGGCGGAGTCCGCGGCGGCGGCCGGCCGGCAATTCTCATTCAAGGCGACAGGCGGTAGGAAAACCAGGCCGGTGTAAGTCTGTGTCTGCTCGGCGGGACCGTCGGTCGCGGTATAGAGCAGGACCGTTGCGGCGAGGGTTGCTGTCAGGGCGAGGTTCATTCGGCGGCCGCGCGTTGGTTGCCGGCCCTGATGGCGGCGGCGAGGACCGCCGCTTTAGTGCGGTTGGAAACCCCGAGGGACCGCAGGATTGCGGTCATGTGGACGCGGACTGTGTGCTCGGAGACACCAAGTTCCGCCGCGACCTCCCGGTTCGAAAGGCCGTCGGCGAGCAAGTCGAATATCTCGGACTGGCGCGCCGTCATTTCGCCGACCTTCCTCCCGCTTGGCATGGCGGCGCGGACGAGTGCGCTGGTGACTGTGGTGCGGTCGTCGTCCGCATAGGACTTCTCGATCTCAAGAACCTCGGCGCTCGCGGCCTGGATTTCCTGGGCGCCGACCGGCTCGGCAACCGCGATGACCGTCGTGGCCGTGACGACGAATTTCAGGTCTGCCATGATCAGACCCCCACGCGCAGGTCGTTGGCGACATCGCGGTCATGAGAGCCCCGATCGGTGCTGGCCTCGAGCATCGCCTCGTCGATCAAACCGATGATCCCCTTGCACTCGGAGATCGCGTCGTGGATCAGGTCGGTGCCGTCATCAACCGTGAGGGGGTTCGGGCCGGCGGCGTAGAGCACAGACTCCAGGGCTTGCTGGATCGCCTTCTGGCGCGCGCTGGCGGCGTAGAGTTCGTCGGCGCTGAATTGGGTGTAAGGATTTTTCATTTGACTTCCTCCTGCCCGCACTGGCTGCTGGCGTGAAGGAATAATACGCAAAAAGCGTATGACACGTCAACGCAAAAAACGTAAATTCAGGATAAATTTTTTATATGCGAACGCGAAGGTCGGCAACGACGAGGCTAATTCGTTTTACCTCGGATGCGCTGATGGAAATCTCCTTCTCTGGATTGAACTGGCGCAGGATCACGACTGTTTGCGTACGGCGGACGAGTCTTTTGACGAACGCCTGTCCATCATTGAGCTCTACTACAACCTCATCGCCTGGCGTAGTCGCTCGTGCTGGGTCGACATAGAGGAGGTGCCCGTGCTTCAAGGCAGGCTCCATGCTGTCGTCATGGACGTAGACGGCGAATGCATCGGGCGATCCCGCAAAAAACCACGGGCGTTCAACGTATTGCTGCACCATCCCGTTATCGAGGAAGAAGCCTTCCCCCTCCGCCCCTGCTTTGACTTGGCCGACTACCGGTAGATCGTGACCCACGACGAGCGAGTCCCTTTCGAGAGGTATGGCCGAGAGAATCTTTCTCGTTCTTGTAGGGGCAGTATCACCATAAGAGTTTTGGTCGTCAAACGAGGTTCGTAATCCTGTCGGGCCAAAAAGCGCGTCGATCCTGGCTTTGGAAATACCCGCCGTCGTCAACATTCGGGTGATTCCGGCGCGCATCTCCGGCGGCAGATATTGTCGCTTGTAGCGGTCCTCGTAGTGTTGATAGCCGCTTGTGCCCTTGCCCAGGGCGCGCCCCATGGCGGACACGGTAATACCCGCCTCCGTACGAAGCCGCTTCAGTTCCCGGGCTACCGCAGACACGGTTTCATCACCGTTTCTGCCAGTTTTTTTTGCCATTCGTGATCCCCCTAACGAGAAGTCCCACATGGCCGCAGCCTAGGCCATACGTTTTCCACGTTGACGAATGTACGCAAAAACCGTAAAAGAAGCGTATGACACAGGCTGACTTCATCATCTCGAAATTCGGCGGTCTTTCGAAGCTCGCAGAGGCTCTAGGTCACCGGCATGCGTCGACCGTGCAGGGCTGGAAGAACGGAGGTTTCGTTCCGGCTCGCCATCACGACCAGGTACTTGCCGCAGCGAAAGCCAGGAACATTGACCTGAAACCCGAGGATTTCTTCGGCCACACGGAGAGCGCCGCGCAGTGACAACAAAATTGCATGTCGAAAG
>JAJFIG010000064.1 GCA_021775195.1 Rhodospirillales bacterium
CGATGAACTCCTCCACCAGAACGTCTTCATGCTTGGTGAACTGCGTCGCACGCATGAATGCCGAGAGAACCTCCTCCTCCGTGGCCCCAGGGGCCAGGCCCGTGACACCGCGGCCACCGCTGCTGAGACTCGGCTTCATGATCGCTCTGCCCCCGATCTCCTTGAACGCATCAAGTGCCGCCTCGGGCGTCGAAACGGCGAACGAAATTGCGGAAGGCACGGACGCCGCGGCGAACGCGTGTCCCATTTTCTTCTTATTTGTGGAAAGTGTCGCCGAAGACGTGCTCAGGCCCGGCAGAGCCAACTCCGCACACAACCTCGCCAACGTCGGTATCGGATAATCTGCGCCCATCGTAATCACCCCATCGACCGCGCATGCCTTCGCGGCCTCCAGGCACTGACCGAAATCGGCGAGATCGTACACGTACCCCATATCCGCAAATTCAAATCCCGCAGCAGCGGCGTCCGGATCGATAACGATAACGCGCGCACCGGCATCACTTGCGGTTTTGATCGCCGGCAACTGCATTGCCCGCGCCCCAAGGATCAACAAGGTTTTCATCGGACCGCAGGGAACTACCATGGGGATTGCAAACTCATTATGCCATGTCCCGACCTAGTAAATCCGGACAATAAAATTTGCTATGTATTGTGTGCTCTCCACGCGGTCAGGTCGCTTCATGGTGACTTCCAACATTCAGCGAGACCTTAATACTTTTCAAAAGATTGTCAGCCTCCGCCGATCCGTTCATCAGTTGTCAGGACAGAATCCGGTTGTCGTTTCCGAGCAGGAGGGCGTTGGCGTCGTTGAGGGATTCGAAGGTGCCGGCGTCGGCCCAGCGGCCCCTGACGAAGCTGTATTCGAGCTCGCCGCGGTCGACGTAGAGGTTGTTGACCGAGGTGATCTCCAGCTCACCGCGCTTGGAGGGTTCGATGCGGTCGATCATGCCGAAGACCTGGTCGTCGTACATATAGCAGCCGACGACGGCGAAATTGCTTTTCGGCCGATCGGGTTTTTCCTCGATCTCGAGGATGTGCTTCTCGTCCAGGGCGGCGATGCCGAAGCGCTCGGGGTCCCCGACCTCCTTGACCAGCACCCTGGCCCCTTTCTCCTGCCTGCGGAAGGCGTCGACGTAGGGGGCGATCGTGTATTCGAAGATATTGTCACCCAGCAGCACGACGATGTCGTCGCCGCCTGCGAACTGGCGGGCAAGGTCGAGGGCGTGGGCGATGCCTCCCGCCTCCTCCTGCACCCGGTAGGTGAACTGGCAGCCGAAGCGCTGTCCCGAACCCAGGGAATTCACCACCGAACCCATGTGATGGGTGGAGGTGATGACTATGATGTCGGTGATGTCAGCGCCCGACAATTGCTTCACGGGATGCCAGATCATGGGCTCGCGGCCCACCGGCAACAGATGCTTGTTGGTGATCTCGGTCAGGGGGTTGAGCCGCGTGCCGACACCGCCGGCGAGAATGATACCTTTCATGGCTGCACCTTTCGTATCTTGCTACCGGAGACCCTTGGCAATATCTACCCCAGCACTCATTGCTACCACCTCAGGGACTAGCGTTCCATTTTGGCGCCAATGTACCATTTCGGCGTCATGCCACTCGTCGGCGAATTTGATCTCATACAATATCCGAAGAGATCACGAAAGCCCGGCCACCGACGCCATCCGCAAAGGGCGCCCGATCAACATCGGGTAGTCGCGGATACTAATTATTGTTAACGTCTGTTCGGCAACCGAGCCGACTGGGCATTGTCAGGCAACGGTCATTGCCGGCTATGGCCGCAAGGACGGAATCGACAGGGAACATATGCTGAACGTTTTCATCACCGTCGACGTCGAGGTCTGGCCGGAGGGTATGGATACCCGCCCGGCGGCCTTCAACGACGCCTTTCGCCGCTACATCTTGGGGCCGACGCCGGGCGGCGACTATGGTCTGCCGTTTCAACTCAAACTCCTCAAGGAACTGGACCTGAAAGCCGTGTTCATGGTCGAATCGCTGTCGGCCAGCTGCGTCGGTCTCGACCCGCTGAAGAACATCGTGGATTTGATCACCGGGGCCGGGCAGGAGGTGCAGCTCCACGTGCACAGCGAGTGGGTCGAGAAGACCCCCGGCCTCCTGGCCGCGGGCCGACAGGGGGTCAACATTCGCGATTTCTCCGTCGAGGACCAGACGGCGCTGATCGGCCAGGCGCTGGAGAACCTGCGGGACTGCGGCGCGGAGGGAGTGAACGCCTTCCGCGCCGGCAACTACGGCGCCGATTCGAATACCTTGAAAGCATTGGCGAAAAACGGGATCGTCTTCGATACCAGCTCCAATGTCGCTTACCTGGATACCCACTGCGGTCTGGGGACCGATCAGACAATGTTGCAGCCGCAGCAGATCAATGGCGTCCACGAGTTCCCGATAAGCTTTGTCGAGGATTGGCCGGGGCATTACCGCGTCGCCCAGTTGGGCGCCTGTTCGTTTGCCGAAATGTCCTCCATGCTGATGCAGGCCTGGGAAAAGGGCTGGAATTCCTTTGTCATCGTCTCCCACTCCTTCGAGCTCATGAACCAGAGCAAGACCCGCGCCGATCCCATCGTCGTCAAACGCTTTGAGCGCCTGTGCCGGTTCCTGGCGGACAACGGGGACAAATTCCGGACCCGGGGCTTTGCCGGGCTCGACACGGCCGACCTCCCCGCCCCCGCCGGGGCCGGAGAGGCGCCGCTGCGCTCAAATATCGGGCGCACGGCATGGCGGTACGGCGAACAACTGGCGCGAAGACTGTACGGATGACCGAGGCATGGACGGCCCAAATCGTGCCCCTGGACTTTCGGCTTGGCGAGGTCACGCTTTTTTCCGTGGAGTCGCGTCTGCATGTCCGCAACGCGGAATTTCTCGGCGCGGCCGGCGAGGGGGAGGAGCCGGGGGAACCCGGCCCGGCGCTCCTCGCCGATAGCCAAGGGGTCCTGATCCGCTCCCACCCGGTGGCCGAGCGTCTTCCGCGCCTAGCGCGCCTGGGGCACACGATTCGCTATGTTCCGTCCCAGTACGAGCGCTATTACGTCGACCTGACCTGGACCAAGGACCGGTACTTCGGCAAGTTCTCCGGCAAGTCCCGCTCGACGCAGCGGCGCAAGATCCGCAAGTTCGCCAAGACGACCGGCGGCGATCTCGACTGGCGCGTTTATCGGACACCGGAAGAGCTGGCGGAATTTCACGCGCTGGCCCGCCGGATTTCCGAACGGACCTACCAGGAGAAGCTGCTCGATGCCGGTCTGCCGGACGACGAGGAGTTCCGCGACCGGATGGCGGCCCTGGCCGGGAACGACTCGGTCCGGGCCTATCTGCTGTTCGACCAGGGGCAGCCGGTTGCCTACCTCTACTGCCCGGTCCGTGACGGGGTTCTGCTCTACGAATACCTTGGCTACGACCCCCGGTACACGAACCTTTCGCCGGGTACTGTCCTGCAATGGCTGGCCCTGGAAAGCCTGTTCGAGGAAGGCCGGTTCCGCCTGTTCGACTTCACCGAAGGCGAGGGTGCCCACAAGGAGTTCTTCGCCACCGGCAGCCGGCGGTGCGCCAACATCTATTTCTTTCGCCGTTCCTTGAGGAACTTTTGCCTGGTCTGGCTGCACGCGGGGCTCGAATGCCTGACCGCGGGAACGGCACGGGTGCTGGATCGCCTGGGCCTGAAGTCGCGGATCAAGAGGTTCCTGCGGTCGCGGTGAGCGACCTAGGTGTGGCCGGTCCGGGGTGCGCGGCGTGGTCTTCTGTGGCAACATGGCGCCGATGAAGACCGAGAGAGG
>JAJFIG010000065.1 GCA_021775195.1 Rhodospirillales bacterium
GATCCGGATGCGATGGCCCTGGCGGAACAGGTAGGACGTCGGCAGCAGCTCGAAGGCCATCTCCGCCGGCTCGCCGGGGGTGAGCAGGTGGGCGTCCTCGCGCTTGAAGCTGTGGGTGGGGCCGGTGGCCGGGATCGTCGCCGGGTTGTCGCCGGGCGCCCTATGGAGGGCCCGGAAGATGCCCTCGGTGACGTAGACGCAGGTGCCGTCCGGGGTCACGTCCTCCAGGTAGACGAACAGCGCGCAGTCCGGCTCCGAGGCGGCAAAATGAATCGTTACCGCCGGATGCCCGGTGACCTCGGTGTCGGTGTCGAGGGGCGCCGTGGTGTAGGTCAGCATCTTGTCGTCGCGGCCGTGCCAGTCCTTGTAGTAGTCCTCGACCACGGCGGCGTAGATGCGGTCGTAGCGGGTGTTGAGACCGGTGCGGCAGTCGAAGTCAGCCTGATAGCGGTCGCTGGCCTCGGCTTCCGCCGGGGCGTCGGGCGACAGCGTACCCCCGGCGGCGAAGTGGAAGTCGGTCATGCGGGCGTTTGGCAACGGCCAGGTGTCGGCGGCCTTCCATTTCTCCTCGCCCATGGTGAAGTAGTGCACCGGCTTTTCGTCGCCGAGGCCGGTGTCATTGCCTTTCAGGTGCTCGTCGAAAAAGCGCAGGGTTTCCGCGACGACGCCGAAGCGGGGCAGTTTTTCGCTGCGCCACGCACTGACGTTGGTCCTGGCCCCGTGGTCCCAGGGCCCGATCACCAGCCGCCGTTTCGGGTTTTGGCCCCACAGGTAGCGCTGGATGGCGCCCAAGGTGAAGCCGCCGCCGTCCATCCACCCGGTGACGCCGTAGATCGCGGTCCCGGCCTCGTTCGACCGCCGGGCGTAGTGGTAGGGGCTGATCCAGGCGCTGGTGTAGTCCGGGTTGTCGGTGAGGCCTTCGTCCCTGAAGCGCATCTGCTGGGCGAAGTCCTGCATGTCGAAGTTGGCCCAGTGCTCGGCCAGCGCCGCCGCCAGCAGCGCCCCGTCTCTATCCTCGTCCACCGGGGCCGGGCCGTCGAAGTCGGGGTCGGCGAAATAGGCATACGCGCGCAGCGCGTCGCGCCGGTCGTGGTCGAGGGCGTCGGCGAGCTCGCCATATTTGCGCGCCACCACGTTGAACAGCACGCCGCCGGGATAGAGGTGGTTCGACCACGTGTCCCAGACCGAGAACGTCGGCACCACCGCCTTCACCGCCGGATGCCCGGTCGACGCCAGGAAATCCGCCGCCGCGCCGACATAGGAGATCCCCGTCGAGCCGATGTTGCCGTCGCACCAGGGCTGGCCGGCGATCCACTCCGCGACGTCGTAATAATCGTCCCGCTCCCGGGGCGAGCGGAAGCCGTCCCGGGACCCGAAGGAAGCGCCGCAGCCGCGCACGTCGACCACTACCAGGGCGTAGCCCTGGGGCACGAAGCCGTCGCGGAAGATGGCGGTGTTGGGACAGGCCTCGGCGCTTTTCCGGTGCCCGGCCTTGAGGCGGAAGCGCCGGTAGTAGGGCGTGAAACACACCACCGTCGGATAGGCGTTCCCCTCGTCCGCGGTGCCCGGCAGGTGCACGTCCACCGCCCGCCGGGTGCCGTCGCGGACCGTGACGTAGACCGACGACAGCCGCTCGCCCTCATAGGCCGGCGGGTTCCGGCGCAGATAAGCCATCGGCGCCACCGCCCACGCCTCGGCGCCCTCGTCCTGCCGTTTGCCGGTTTTGGTCTCAGTGTCGCTCATGTGCGTAGTATAGGGACGGGAATTGGCTAACCAAACAGGTCAATGCGGGCTAAGATCGCCGCCAAACGAGTTGCGTCCAGGGAGGAACCACTATGGACACCACCGCCGCGGCCGGATCGGTCCGCGAGAAGGTCAGCACCGGGGAATGGCGGGTCCGCGTCGACCTCGCCGCCTGTTACCGGCTGGTCGCCCATTTCGGCTGGGACGACGGGCTCGCGACCCACAACTCGGTCCGCGTCCCCGGCACCGACGACCAGTTTCTCATCAACCCCTACGGCCTGATGTTCGACGAGGTCACCGCCTCCAGCCTGGTCAAGGTCGACATGGACGGCAACACCGTCCTGGAGAGCCCCTGGGGCGTCAACAACGCCGGCTTCACCATCCACAGTGCCGTCTACATGGCCCGCCCCGACGCCGGCGCCGTCATCCACACCCACACGGTGGCCGGCATGGCGGTCTCGGCGCAGCGGGACGGGCTTTTGCCCCTGACCCAGAAGTCCCTGCGCTTTTACGACCGCACCGCCTACCACGAGTACGAGGGCCTCGCCCTCGACCTCGACGAACGCCAACGCATCGCCGCCAGCCTCGGCGCCCACAAGGCCCTGATCCTCAGGAACCACGGCCTGCTCGCCGTCGGCGCCACCGTGCGCGAGGCCTTCATCGTCATGCGCGGCCTCGAGTTCGCCTGCCAGGCGCAGATCGCCGCCCAGTCCGGCGGTGCTCCCCTGGTCACCCCGCCGCCCGAGGTCTGCGAGCACACGGCCCGCCAGTTCGAGGCCAACAGCGACCCGGGGGGACGCGACTGGCCGGCGTTCCTGCGCCTGCTCGATCGCCTCGATCCGT
>JAJFIG010000066.1 GCA_021775195.1 Rhodospirillales bacterium
GCCGCCGGGACCGGCGCCGACACCGTTCCGGACCGAAATCCCCAGGCGCTCGGCCGACCTTCCGGGTTCGGTGCGCCGTACCGAACGCGGCCGGGGAGGCGAAACCGAAAGCAAGAAGCTCATCGTCGGCCGGGAAATCTCGTTCTCCGGCCAGATCACGTCGTGCGACAAGCTGGTCGTCGAGGGCACGGTGGAGGCCTCGCTCAGGGATGCCCGGATGATCGAAGTGGCGCCCGAGGGATTCTTCAAGGGAGACGCCCAGGTGGAGGAGGCCGACATCAGCGGCCGCTTCGAGGGTGAGTTGACGGCCTACGACCGGGTCGTGATCCGGGCCGGCGGCCGGGTCAGCGGCTCGGTTAATTATGGGCGCATCGTCATCGAATCGGGCGGCGAGGTATCGGGCCAGATGGAGGCGCTGCATTCGGCCGGAGAAATTCCCGCCGAGGTCCGGCCCGAAATACCCCCCGAGCCCGAATACGAACCGGAAACCCTGGCGGAAGAGCCGGCGGAGACCGAGTGACCGAAAACCTCCGACGTTTTTCCGGCGGCGGAAACACCCTGTCTCGCATAATCGCGGTCATGGGGCTGTTGGCCGTGGCCGGATGCGAGACGGTTCCACCGGAAGCCGGCACGGAGCCTGAGCCGGCAGCGGAAAAGACGGCGCCGGCGGCCGAACCGGACAGCGCCGGGAAGGCCAGGGATGACGCCTCGGCAACAGCGGAGAAGGAGACACCGGAACCGGCGCAACCCCCGTTGCCGCCGCTGAGCATGGCGGCACCGGTGGACAAGGGCGAGCGCCCGGTCCTCGACGCCGGCGCCGTTCCCGGGCCCGAGCGCCTGATCGGCCTCGGCGAGGACGGAGTGGCGGCGCTGCTGGGGCAGCCCGCCTTCAAGCGCCGGGACCCGCCGGCCCAGGTCTGGCAGTACAGCGACGGCACCTGCATTCTCGATATCTTCCTCTATCGGGAAGGCGGCGACCGGTCCTACACCGTGGCCCACGTCGCGGCCCGGGGACGGAACGTGGCTGCGGTGTCGCGCCGGGACTGCTTCCTGGAACTTCTGAAAGACAAACAGAGAAAAGACGCGTCGGGCTGAGCGGCCCGTCAAACCGTGGTTTTCGCCTTGTAGCGGCAGAGCTCGCGGACGACGCAGCCGGGGCAATCGGGCTTGCGCGCCTTGCAGACATAACGGCCGTGCAGGATGAGCCAGTGGTGGGCGTGGCGCCTCCAGCGGTCTGGCGTGCGTTTGATCAACTTCTTTTCCACATCGAGAGGAGTCTTGCCGGGGGCCAGCCCGGTCCGGTTGCCGATCCGGAAGATGTGGGTGTCGACGGCGATGGTCGGTTCGCCGAAGGCGATGTTGAGGACGACGTTGGCGGTCTTGCGGCCGACCCCGGGAAGGGCCTCGAGCGCGACACGGTCCCTGGGAACCCCGCCGTCGTGGCGGTCGATGAGAAGCTGACTCAGGGCGATGATGTTTCTGGCCTTGGTGTTGTAGAGGCCGATGGACTTGACGTAGTCCTTGAGGCGGGCCTCGCCCAGGGCCAGCATCCCCTCGGGCGTATCGACGGCCTTGAACAGCGGACCGGTGGCCTTGTTGACGCCGACGTCCGTGGCCTGGGCCGACAGGACGACGGCGACGAGCAGGGTATAGGGGTTGATGTAGTCGAGCTCCCCCTTGGGTTCCGGATTGGCGGCCGCCAGGCGACCGTAGAAGTCATCGATGTCGGCGATTTTCATGGCGCCACAATACCCGTCCCGCAGTCGAGGACAAGTCCTTGGGGCGCGAGGGTAAGATTCTTAAAATTAGACGCATTATAAGTTACAATACGGCCAGGTACTGGAGGCCTTGTCGTGATCGATACGAGAAACTCCACCGGCCGGGGAGGTGTTCTGTTCAGCGCCGTGCTGCGCCCGAACCGCAGCGCGACGATCCGCGGACTCAACACGGTCATGGCCCTTATGGCCGTGATCTGGCTTGGCGCCGGGGCCGTCTTCGCCGCCATCGGGGCGTGGCCGGTGTTCGGGTTTCTCGGCCTCGACGTCCTGGTGCTGTACCTGGCGCTGAGGTTCAGCATGCGCGCCGGGCAAACGGTGGAAACCATCGACCTGACCGAGCGGGCCCTGACGGTCCGGCGGATCAACCACTGGGGCCGCAGCCGGGACTGGTCCTTTTCACCCCACTGGCTGCAGGTGGTCGTCGATGACCTTTCGGCACACCGTGACCGGCTCGAATTGCGCTCACGCGGCCACGCGCTGGTGGTCGGCAGCTTCCTGACGCCGGCGGAGCGGGCGGAGTTGGCGGGGGCCCTTCGAGGGGCGTTGAGGAGTCTTTCGGCTCCGGTATCCGTCTAGTCGAATCCAAGCACGTCGCGCATGGAGTAGAGGCCGGGGGCACGCCCCTCGGTCCACAGGGCGGCGCGGACGGCGCCACGGGCGAAGACGGCCCGCGATGATGCCTTGTGGGTGAGTTCCACCCGTTCCCCGTCGGCGGCGAAGACCACCGTGTGCTCGCCGGCTAGGTCGCCGCCGCGCAGGGTGGCGAACCCGATATCACCGGTCCGCCGGGCGCCGGTGTGGCCGTCGCGGACCCGCTGCGATACCGTGGCCAGGTCGACGCCGCGCCCGTCCGCCGCCGCCTCTCCCAGGGCGAGGGCGGTTCCCGACGGCGCATCGACCTTGTGGCGATGGTGCATCTCGACGATCTCGATGTCGTAGCCGGGATCAAGGATTCCCGCCACCTGGCGGGTCAGCCCCAAGAGCAGATTGACGCCGACGCTCATGTTCGCCGCCTGGACGACGGCGGTTTCGGCGGCGGCGGCCTCGAGGGCGGCCTGCTGGACGGCCACGAAACCGGTGGTCCCGACGACCAGCGCCACGCCATGGCGCATGGCGGCGGCGGCATGGACCGGGGCGGCGGCGGGAACGGTAAAATCGATGACCACGTCGGAGGCGGCGAAAAGATCGTCGGTGTCGGCGCCGACGGGCAATCCAGCCGGCTCGGCGCCGGTCAGGGCGGCGACGTCCTGGCCGAGGGCGGGACTCCCCGGCTGTTCCGTGCCGCCGGCCAGGGAGCAGCCGTCGGTGGCAAGGACCTCGGCGATCAGCATCCGGCCCATGCGTCCGGCGCAGCCGACTATTCCGATTTTCATGGCGTTCTCCCCCTGTTGCCCTGCCCGGCTAGCGCGCTATTCCTTGAGGTCTTCCCATATCTCCTTGACCTTGGAAAAGAAGCCGTGGGCCTGCGGGCTCTGCTTGGCGCTGTCGCCGCCGTCCTCAAACTCGCGCAGCAGCTCCTGCTGGCGCTTGGTCAGGTTGACCGGTGTCTCGATGGTCGCCTGGACGAACATGTCGCCCCGGGTCTTGGAGCGCAGGACGGGCATGCCCTTGCCCCGGAGGCGGAACTGATGGCCGGTCTGGGTCCCCGTGGGGATGGTAATGCGGGCCCGGGCGCCGTCGACGGTGGGCACCTCGATGGTGCCGCCCAACGTCGCCTTGGTCATGGCGATGGGCACCCGGCAATAGATGTTGGCGGCCTCGCGCTGGAAAATGCGATGGGGGCGGATGGTGAGGAAAATATAAAGATCGCCGGCGGGCGCCCCGCGCAGTCCGGCTTCGCCCTCGCCGGAGAGGCGAATCCGGGTGCCGTCCTCGACCCCGGGCGGAATATCGACGGATAGGGTCCGTTCCTTCTGCGTCCGGCCGGCGCCGGCACAGGTCCGGCACGGCTCCTTGATCACTCGGCCGCCGCCCTGACAGGCGGGGCAGGTGCGCTCGACGGTAAAGAAGCCCGACTGGGACCGGATGCGCCCGTGGCCGTGGCAGGTATTGCAGGTAACCGGCGCCGCGCCGCCGGCGGCACCGGTGCCGTTGCAGGCGTCGCAGGCGACCGAGGTCGGGACCCTGATCTGGGCCTTCTTGCCCTTGAAGGCGTCCTCGAGGTTGATCTCCAGGTTGTAGCGCAGGTCGGAACCGCCGCGGGAACCGCCACCACGGCGGCCGCCGCCTTGGACGAAGTCACCGAACATCTCGTCAAAGATATCGGCGAAGCCGGTGGCGAAGCCGCCCTCGAAGCCGCCGGGACCGGGGCCGCCCTGTTCGAACGCGGCATGGCCGCAGCGGTCGTAGGCGGCGCGTTTCTGCTCGTCCTGAAGAACGTCGTAGGCCTCGGCGACCTCCTTGAAGGCCTTTTCCGATTCCTTGTCGCCGGGATTGCGGTCGGGATGAAGCTTCATGGCCAGCTTGCGGTAGGCCTTCTTCATCTCCTCCGGGCCGGCATCCCGGCTTACCCCGAGGGTCTCGTAATAGTCCTGTTTGGCCATCAAGTATGACTCGTGCAAATAAAACGCCCCGGCGCGCGATCAGGAGACGCCGGAGACGTTTACATATCCTTACTGATATCCGCAGCCGGCGACTCTAGGAGTCCTTCTTGTCCTTTTCCGGGTCCACTTCCTCGAAATCGGCGTCGACGACGGTGGAGTCACCGGAGTCATCCTGGGACGTGGGCTCGCCGGCACCGTCATCGGGGGCCGCTTGCTCGGCGGCCTCGGCTTCCTGGCTCGCCTTGTACATGGCTTCGCCCAGTTTCATGGATGCCTGGGTCAAGGCTTCGGTCTTTTCCTTGATCGCTTCGGCGTCGTCGCCGTCGAGTACCGAACGCAGGTCCGTGATGGCCCCCTCGATGGCCTGTTTTTCGTCCTCCGATACCTTGTCGCCATATTCCTTCAGGTTCTTCTCCGAGGTATGGATCAGGGCGTCGCCATGATTGCGGGCGTCGACCGTCTCGCGGCGCTTCTTGTCCTCGTCGGCATGCTGCTCGGCTTCCTGCACCATGCGCTCGATATCGGAATCGTCCAGGCCACCGGAAGCCTGGATGCGAATCTGCTGCTCCTTGCCCGTGGCCTTGTCCTTGGCGGTGACGTGAACAAGGCCGTTGGCATCGATGTCGAAGGTAACCTCGATCTGGGGGATGCCGCGGCTGGACGGCGGAATGCCGATCAAGTCGAACTGGCCCAGCAGCTTGTTGTCGGCGGCCATCTCGCGTTCGCCCTGGAAGACGCGGATGGTGACCGCGGTCTGATTGTCCTCGGCGGTGGAAAACGCCTGGCTCTTGCGGGTCGGGATGGTGGTGTTGCGGTCGATCAGGCGCGTGAACACGCCGCCCAGGGTCTCGATGCCCAGCGACAGGGGCGTCACGTCGAGCAGGAGGACGTCCTTGACGTCGCCCTTGAGCACGCCGCCCTGGATGGCGGCGCCCATGGCGACGACCTCGTCGGGATTGACACCCTTGTGGGGTTCGCGGCCGAAGAACTCCTTGACGGTCTCGATGACCTTGGGCATGCGCGTCATGCCGCCGACCAGAATGACCTCGTTGATTTCGCCGGCGGAAAGGCCGGCGTCCTTCAGGGCCTTCTTGCACGGGGCGACGGTGCGCTGGACCAGGTCCTCCACCAGGGCCTCGAGCTTGGCCCGGGTGAGCTTGATGTTGAGGTGCTTGGGCCCGCTGGAGTCGGCGGTGATGAAGGGCAGGTTGATCTCGGTCTGCATGGCGCTGGACAGCTCGATCTTGGCCTTCTCCGCCTCCTCGCGCAGGCGCTGGAGGGCGAGATTGTCCTCGCGCAGATCGATGCCCTGCTCCTTCTTGAACTCGTCGGCCAGGTAATCGACGATGCGCTTGTCGAAGTCCTCGCCACCCAGGAAGGTGTCGCCGTTGGTCGCCTTGACCTCGAAAACCCCGTCACCGATCTCGAGAACCGAGACATCGAAGGTGCCGCCGCCGAGATCATAAACGGCGACGATGCCGCTGCCCTTTTTCTCGAGGCCGTAGGCGAGCGCCGCGGCGGTGGGCTCGTTGATGATGCGGAGCACTTCTAGACCGGCGATCCGGCCCGCGTCCTTGGTCGCCTGGCGCTGGGAATCGTTGAAGTAGGCGGGAACCGTGATCACCGCCTGGGTAACCTCTTCGCCAAGAAAACTCTCGGCGGTCTCCTTCATCTTCTGGACGATGAAGGCGCTGATCTGGCTCGGGCTGTACTTCTCATCGCCGGCCTGGACCCAGGCATCGCCATTGTCGCCCTCGACGATCTTGTAGGGGACCAGGTCCATGTCCTTCTTGGTAATGGGGTCGTTGAACCGCCGCCCGATCAGACGCTTGATCGCGTACAGGGTATTGGTGGAGTTGGTCACCGCCTGGCGCTTGGCGGGCTGGCCGACGAGCCGTTCCCCGGAGTCGGTGAACGCGACCATGGACGGCGTCGTACGGCCGCCTTCCACATTTTCAATGATCTTGCCGTCCTTGCCATCAATGAGGGCGACACAGGAATTCGTCGTTCCAAGGTCGATGCCGATAACCTTGCTCATCGTCTTTCCTTCTCTCTCGGCGGAGCCCCGCGGCCCATGACGGCACCACGGAGATACCCGGTGTTGAATCAAATTAAGTCTTCGGCGACAGTATCCTGGCGATATATATGTCGGGCGTTGAAGGTACGCAACCGCCGCCGGGCAATTCCCTTCGAGGTTTGTGCCATTTTCTTGGGCCTCGAGGCCGCTGCCGGCCGGGAGTGCGAGCGGATGGCAACGTGATCATTTCAGCCAGCTACAAGACCGATATCCCGGCCTTCTACGGCGACTGGTTCATGGCCCGCCTGCGGGCCGGACATTGCCGCACCGTCAATCCCTACGGCCGCCAAGTCCAGACCATCGCCCTTGACCGCGGCTCGGTGGATGGGTTCGTTTTCTGGACCCGCAACGCCGGCCCCTTCCGCGGACACCTTGAAGCGGTTGCCGGCCTCGGGCAACCCTTCGTCGTGCACCTGACCGTCACCGGTTATCCCAGGCCGCTCGACGCCGCGACCATCGATCCCGGCAACGCCATCGATCAGGTCCGCTGGCTGGCACGGACGTTCGGCGGGCGGGTGCCGGTCTGGCGTTATGACCCGGTGGTTATCTCTTCGCTGACGCCGCCGGCGTGGCACCGGCGGAATTTTTCGCGGCTGGCCCGGGCGATGTCGGGGTCGGTGGACGAGGTCGTTCTGTCGTTCGCCCAGATCTACCGGAAGACGGCACGCAACATGGCGGCGGCGGCCCGCGTCTTCGGTTTCGACTGGCACGACCCGGACGACGACGAGAAACGCGCCCTGCTCGCCGACCTGGCCGCCATCGCCGCCGATCACGGCTTTGCCGCCACCGTCTGCGGACAGCCGAACCTGGTGGGGGCCGGCATAGGCGAGTCCCGGTGCATCGACGCCCGGCGGCTTGGCGATGTCGCCGGGGACGCCATCGCGGCGGACGCCAGGCCGCACCGGAAAAACTGCGGCTGCCGGGCATCGCGGGACATCGGCGAATATGACACCTGCCCCCATGGCTGCGCCTATTGCTACGCCGTCAATGGGCGGACCCTTGCCAAGGAGCGTTACCGGCAACACGATCCCGGATCGGATTTCCTTTTCGCGCCACCCTCAAACATACCGCAGGCCAATTGAAAATCGGACACGGGACCTTTCAACGTTCCCGGCCCCGTTCCACCATTACGGGTGTGGTGCAATCGGCTTCGTTGTTAACCAATTCTTTGCCATCAGGGGTGTTAGCTGTGCCTGGGTGGCTCAGTGGCTAGTTCGAGGATTGCCGAAGTTCTGCGCAACAAAGTTGCGCCCTGCGTGCGCGAACAATCGGCGAGTTGAACCGGGCCGCCGTCACCAGGGGAGGCTGATAGGTATCGGGCCGTGACGGTTATTCTGAATTTTAGCCGACTCATTTTTCGCAATGGCGCCGGTTACGGGACGCCGCGAACCACGCCCGGCGCGGAGTCATAATGTTCCGATTGCTCCGCTACTATTCCTTCATGAGCGCCGTTGCCTTGTTGGCGGTGACAGTGATCCTGGTCGTGCTCTACCGGCAGAACGCGATGCGCGAACTCGTCGATACGGCGGAGAGCCAAAACACGGTCCTGGCGCAGGCGTTCTCCAATACCCTTTGGCCACGCTTCAGAGCCTATGTGATGTCGGCCTCCAAGGCCGATGAAGAGGCTCTGCGCACAAGGCCGCAAACCCGTGAAATCCACCATGCCCTCAAGACCCTGGCCAAGGGCCTGCCGGTGCTGAAGCTCAAAATCTATAACCTGGAGGGACTCACCGTCTTTTCGTCCGACGCCCGCCAGATCGGCGAGGACAGCGAAGAAAACCCGAACGCTCTCGCCGTCGCGCGCCACGGGGTGCCGATTAGTGATCTGACCCACAGAGACCGGTTCAGCGCCCTTTCCGGCGAGGTCGTGGATCGGAACGTGGTCGCCAGCTACATGCCGATCATCGGCGAGGACGGCGAGGTGGAGGGAATTTTCGAACTCTACTCCGACGTGACGCCGTTCGTCGACAAGGTCGACCGGACCATGGTCAAACTGATCACCGGACTGCTCCTCGTGTTCAGCATTGCCTACGCCGTGCTGATCCTGATCGCGCGCAGGGCCGACCACCTGGTTACCGCGCAACACGTGGACCTGCTGGGCAGCGAGCAGAATACGAGAGCGCAAAATTTGTTGCTGCAGCGCGAGATCAAGGACCGCAAGGACGCGGAAGCGGCGCTGCACGTGAGCGAGCAAAGATACCGGGACATCGCCGAATCGTCATCGGACTGGATCTGGGAGATGGACGCTGATCTGCGCTTTTCGCACTACTCTCAGCGTCTCGCCGAAGTCACCGGCGTCCGTCCGGAAGGACTTATCGGCAAGACACGGCGGGATCTCGGCAAGGGGGAGATCGATGAGGAGAAATGGCGCCGTCACCTGACGGACCTGGACGCACGGCGCCCCTTCCGCGATTTCCATTATGCCTACAAGCACGAGGACGGCCGCGTCCTGCATTTTACGACCAGCGGCAGGCCGGTATTCGACCAGGATGGCCGGTTCATGGGCTACCGCGGCACCGGTGCGGACATCACGGGGCGGGTCGAGGCCGAGGAACGGGCCCGGTCGGCCCAGGAGCGCCTGGCGGTGGCCATCGAGGGGTTGTCAGAGATTTTCGTTCTGTTCGATGCCGACGACCGGGTCGTTATGAGCAATCAGGCCTGGCGCGACCTGAACCAGGCGATCAGCGAATGGACACGGCCGGGCATACGGTTCGAGGACAACCTGCGCGCCGCTATCGCGGCCGGACTCATCCCCGGGGCAGTCGAACGCGAGGAGGAATGGCTGCGCGAGCGCATGGAGCGGCACCGCGATCCCGGCGAGCCCTTCGAACTCGAGCGTCAGGACGGGCGCTGGATTCTGATCAACGAGCAGCGCCTGCCCGACGGCGGTACCGTCGCAATCATCAGCGACATCACGGAGCGCAGGGCCGCCGAAAGCGCCCTTCGCGCCAGCGAGCGGCGGTTCCGCAACCTGTTCGACGGTTCCCTGCAGGGAATTCTCATCCACCGGGGCCGGCGGCCCATTTACCTCAATCAGGCGTGGGCACATATTCATGGATTTAGCGTCGATGAAGTGCTGGCCATGGACTCGGTGGACGATCTCATCGCACCCGATGACCGCGGACGCATGGCGGGGTATCGGAAGCAGCGCATGGAGGGCGGGGAGGCGCCGACCCATTACGAGTACGAGGCAATCCGAAAAGACGGCTCGCGCATATGGCTGGAGAACCTGACGACGGTGGTGTCCTGGAAGGATGAGCAGGCCATCCAGAGCACCGTTGTCGACATCAGTGAGCGCAAGCGGGCGGAAGAAGCCCTGCGTGACAGTGAAACCCGCCTCAAGGACATCGCCGAGGCGGCCTCGGATTACTTCTGGGAACTGGACGAAAACCTTCGGTTCTCGTTCGTTTCGAGCCGCGAGGACGCAATCGTCGGATACACGATGGAAGCGCTGGGCGGCAAGACCCGCTGGGAAGTCGCTGGAGCCGACCCCGACAGCGACGACCATTGGCGCGCCCACCGCGCCACGCTGGAAGCGCACCAGCCGTTCCGCGACTTTCAGTACGAATACGTCGACCCGGATGGGCGCCGTCACTACTGGAACGTCAGCGGCAAGCCCAAATTCGATCCCGATGGCGCGTTCAAGGGCTACCGGGGCGCCGCCAGCCTGATCACCGAGCGCAAGCAGGCCGAGGCGGCCCTGCGCGAAAGCGAGGCCCGGTTCCGGGCCGTCGTCGACAACTCGCCAACCAAGATCCACATCAAGGATCTGGAAGGCCGTTACCTGCTGATCAACCGCCTGTCGGAGACGCTGTTCGGCGTTACCGACGCCGAGGCCCGGGGCAAGACGGCGGCCGAGATCTTCCCCAAGGAAATCGCCGACACCTTCATGGGCCACGACCGGGCGGTGATCGAGACCGGAGAGACCATCGAGGACGAGGAGGAGTGGGTGCGCGAGGATGGCATCCATACTTTCCTGACGGTCAAATTCCCGATCCCCGACGCCGACGGCAACATAACCGGCGTTGCCGCCATCGGTACCGACATCACCGACCGCAAGCGGGCGGACGAGGCGCTGCGCGAAAGCCGGCGGGCGCTGCACGCGGTCATCGACGCGGTGCCGGCGATGGTCAACGCCAAGGACCGTCAATCACGCTACGTGTTCATGAACCGCTACCAGGCGGACCGTTACTGCGTCAAACCGGACGAGGCGGTGGGCCGGACGGCCGCCGACCTGGTTGGCGATGATTACGGTTTGCGCACGGCGGCCATGGACCAGCGGATCTTCGCCACCGGCCAGGCCCTGTCCAATTACGAGGAGGAATGGACAGATACGGAAGGCGTAAGCCGTTTCCTGCTGACCACAAAGGTGCCGTTGCGCGACGATGCCGGCGAGGTGATCAACGTGGTTACCGTTGCCCTCGACATCACCCAGCGCAAGCGGGCCGAGCAGGAGCGCCGGGAAAGCGAGCAGTGGTTCCGGGCGATCGTCAATCATTCACCGACGGCCATCTTCCTCAAGGATACGGAAAGCCGCTATCTCCTCGTCAACAAGACCTACGGCGATTGGTACGGAGTGGACACCGATACCATCCAAGGCAAGACGCCCCATGACATCTTTCCCCCGGATGTTGCCAAAAAGATCATCGCTTACGACCGCGAGGTTCTTGAGGCGGGCCATGTAATCGAACGGGAGAACGAGTTCGAGATTTCAGGAGATTCCCGCCGGACGGTCATGGTCGACAAGTTCCCCATATTCGACGCCGACGGCCAGACCGTCGCCATCGGCGTCATTCAGACCGATTTCACTGACCGGCGAAAGGCGGAGGCGGCCCTACGCCAGAGCGAGGAACGACTGCGCGGCGCTGTCGAGAGTTTGCAGGAAGGGTTCGCCCTGTTCGATGCCGACGACCGCCTGGTCATTCTTAACGACGAGTACCGGCGGCTGAGTCCCTATGCCCAGACGGTCTTCGAGCAGGGGCTGCGCTACGAGGACATCCTGCGCGCCAATGTCGAGCGCGGATTCATCCCGCAAGCCATCGGCGACGAGGAGGCGTTCATCCGCGAGCGGGTCGAACGGCACCGGAATCCCCGGGGGGAAATCATTCGCCAGTTTGCCGATGGTTCCTGGTACATCCTCAAGGAGGCCCGCACACCGGAAGGCGGAATCGCCCTCAGCTTCATCGAGATCACCGAGCTCAAACGGGTCGAGCAGGATCTTCGTAAGCTGTCGCAAGCGGTGGAGCAAAGCCCCGCCTCGGTGGTGATCACCACCGCCGAAGGCAATATCGAATACGTGAACCCCAAGTTCGTCGAGGTCACCGGTTACAGCGAGAAAGAGGTCGCCGGCCGCAATCCCCGATTCCTGAAATCGGGACAAATGGGCCCCGAATTATACGAGGATTTGTGGAGGACCGTCTCCGCCGGCCGGGAATGGCGCGGCGAACTGCACAACAAGAAGAAGAACGGCGAGTTGTACTGGGATTACTCGGCGATCTCTCCGATCAAGGCGGCGGACGGGACGATCACCCATTTCCTGGCCGTGAACGAAGACATCACGCTCCGCAAGGAGTACGAGGAGCGGCTCCTGCACCAGGCCAACTTCGACGACCTTACGGGCCTGCCCAACCGGGTTCTTGCGCTCGACCGCCTGTCCCAGGCACTGGCCCGGGCGGAGCGGGAGCATTGGAACGTCGCCCTGGTCTTCGTCGACCTCGACAACTTCAAGAACGTCAACGACACCCTGGGCCACGCCGCCGGGGACGAGTTGCTGATGGAGGCCGCCCAGCGGCTGCAATCGAGCGTGCGCAAGACCGACACCGTGAGCCGCCTGGGCGATGAAGAGCGGTTCGACACGGTGGCCCGCATCGGCGGCGACGAGTTCCTGATCATCCTGCCCGACCTCGGTGCGCCGGTCTACGCTGAGGTGGTGGCGCGGAAGATCCTCGATGCCTGCTCCAAGCCGTTCACCCTCAACGGGCACGATGTCTTCGTCACCGCAAGCGTCGGCCTGACCGTGTATCCGGCGGACGGCAGGGATCCCCAGACCCTGATGCAGAACGCCGACGCCGCCATGTACCGGGCCAAGGAGATCGGGCGCAATACCTACCGGTTCTTCACCAAGCAGATGAACGAACAGGCGGCGGAGCGCCTGACCATCGAATCCCACCTGCGCTATGCCCTGGAACGGGACGAGTTGTTCCTCGAATACCAGCCCATCGTCGAAGTGTCGTCGGGAGACCTGGTCGGCGCCGAGGCGCTGTTGCGCTGGCGGAACCCCGAATTGGGCCTGGTAACCCCGGACCGCTTCATCGGCGTCGCCGAGGGCACGGGCCTGATCATTCCCATCGGCGACTGGGTCCTGCAGACGGTGTGTCGGGAAGCGGTGGCCTGGCAGGACCGAGGCATGGGACCGCTCAGGGTGGCGGTGAATGCCTCGTCACGGCAGTTCCGGGGCTCGGACCTGGTGACGACCGTGGCGGAGGCGCTGGAAGACAGCGGCCTGCCGCCGGCGTGCCTGGAACTGGAAATCACCGAGAGTCTGCTGGTGGACGACGAATCGGAAGCCACCGCCATTCTTCATCAGCTGAGCGAATTCGGCGTGCGGCTGTCCATCGACGACTTCGGGACCGGATATTCGTCACTGAGCTACCTGAAACGGTTCCCGGTGGACACCCTGAAGATCGACCGCGCCTTCGTCCGCGACGTGACCACCGACCCGGAGGACGCCGCCCTGGCCAGGGCGATCATCGCCATGGGCCACAGCCTCGGGCTCAAGGTCGTCGGCGAGGGGGTCGAAACCGAGGAACAGCTCCAGTTCCTGCGCCGCGAAAACTGCCACCTGGTGCAGGGGTTCTATTTCTCGAAACCCCTGTCGATCTCCGCCTTTTCGTCTCTTCTTGACGGTTGGCGCCGGAAGTCCGCGGTTTAGCCGGAACCGAGCCCAGGAATCCGGCCGCCACCCCGGTCTTCGTGCGCCGGGCAACGGC
This sequence comes from Rhodospirillales bacterium, assembly GCA_021775195.1. GTDB lineage: Bacteria > Pseudomonadota > Alphaproteobacteria > Rhodospirillales > 2-02-FULL-58-16 > JAJFIG01. The sequence goes on from JAJFIG010000066.1 coordinate 13,388, forward strand.
AACCTCTCAGTCGATATCGTATCCAGAAGGCAATAAAATTGCCTTGCGGGTCGCCTTTTCTGCGCGGCCTCTATTGGTTGTTAATTTCGTTCAAAACTGGCATATAATGGTATGACATCAAAATGAGATGAATTTGGAGTTGTAAAAACGGGGGGGGCTATGAACGATATCCGGGCCAGACAAATCCGCCTCTACCATGATCATGTCGACCACGATTTTATGGACCAAGACCATGATTTCGTGAACCAAATCAGTACCGACCATAAGCGTGCCGCGGTATTTCGGGTGGCAACCTTCGACGGCCCGGGCGCGCGGCCCAAGATCCAGATCGTAGATCGCCCCAAGATACCCAAGAACGCCGCCCTCCTGGAAGTCGGCGCGTGCGGTGTCTGCGGTACCGACCTGCACATCCTCAAGGGTCATTGGCCGAAGCCGCTGCCCTGGCCGTTCACCCTCGGCCACGAGGTCACGGGGATCATCACCGAGAAGGGTCCGGAACTCACCCATGATTACATGGACCAGCCGCTCGAGGTAGGCTGCAAGATCATGATCCCGCCTCTCATGCCCTGCGGACAGTGCTATTACTGCGTTCATTATCCGGAAAAGGCCAACAAGTGCCTGACGCCGGTCTATTACGGCCGTTACCTGGGCTTCGACAAACCGCCGCATATGTGGGGCGGCTGGGCCGAGGCGACCTATCTCGATCTCGATATGCTGCCGGGTACCAAGATCTATCGTTTGCCGGACGATATGCCGTTGTGGCTGGGGACCCTGGCCGAACCGCTCACCTCGGCCATCCGGGGTTTCAAGCGCGCTCAGGAGATCGGCAGCATGCGCGTCGGCGACACCGTCGTGATCCAGGGCTCGGGCCCGTTGGGCGTGTTGTGCATCGTCGCCGCAAAGGAAATGGGGGCCGGCCGCGTCATCGTGGTGGGGAAACCCGAGGAACCGCGGTTAAGGCTCGCCCGTGCCTTCGGCGCAATGGCGACGGTCGATATCACCGAGCACAAGACCGCTGAGGCACGTATCGCCGCTGTCCATGACATCGTCGGCGGCTTCGGCGCCGACCTCGTCGTCGATTGCAGTGGCAATTCCTCCGCCGGACCCGAAGGCATAGAAATGCTGCGCGACGGCGGCACGTATATCGAGATGGGCCAGATAACCGACACCGGATCGATCGAGACGAGTTGGCATCGAATCTGTGTCAAGGACATCAATATCCTGGCCAGTTGGGCCTTCACGGCGGAGGATATCGCGCTCGCCATCGCGATGCTCGACCGGGCCAGGGACCGGTATCCGTTCCGCGAGTTTCAGATGCGATTTCCCTTCAGCGAAGACGGCGTCCAGGCAGCGGTCGATGCCGCCATGGCGATGCAGTGCCTGAAGGCGACCATCGTCGTCAATCCGGATATCATCGAGTAGTCGCCGGAAGGCGGCGGATCACAGTTCCTCGTCAAGCTGGGATCCCGTTGCCTCGTCCGGGCCGTCGACCCGTTTTTCATAGGCGGCGGCCGACTCCTTGGTCGGCGCTTCGGGCGCTGCTTCCGGTTCGGTCTCCACGGGCTCCCGCGGTCCCCCTTTCGCCACACCCACCTTGGTCGGGCGCAACAGCCGGTCGCCAAGGACGTATCCGGTCTGGAGAATGTGGACGACGGTGCCGGCGGGGCGGTCGGGGTCTTCGACCTCGTACATGGCCTCGTGCAGATTGTGGTCGAATTTTTTCCCCGAGGCATCGATGGGCTTGATGCCGCCGCGCTCGAATACGTTAAGCATCTCGCGTTCGGTCATTTCGACGCCGACGTAAAGGCCGTCGAGGACCGGATCCTGCTGGCGGGCATCGGCTTCAACGCTTTCCAGGGCCCGGCGCAGATTGTCGGCGACAACCAGGATGTCGCGGGCAAAGTTGGCAATGGCATAGCGAGAGGCCTCGGTCCGGTCGCGCTCGGCGCGGCGGCGCACGTTCTCGGTTTCCGCCAGGGCGCGCAGCAGCTTGTCCTTGAGGTCGGCCACTTCGGCTTCCAGCGCAACAACCCGGTCGCCGGGATCGGCGAACTCGTCGTCGGGGACCTCGGGCACCGCCTCGAGAAACTCCTCCAGCGCCGGGTCGGGCACTTCTCCGTGAGCATCTTCTTCCGCGGCACTCTCCTCCCCGACCACCTCATCGGGTTCCGTTTCGGGCAGGGGCTCCTGGTTTTCCGACTCGGCGGGCGTCCCGTCGGCGGGATCCTTTTCGCTCACTTTGTTTTCCTTTTTCGTTGCTTTTGACATATCGGCGGTCCGTGTCCCTACCCTATCATCCGGCTGATCAGGTTAGCCGTGTAGTCGACCATGGGAATGATCCGGGCGTAGTTCATGCGGGTCGGCCCGATCACCCCGATGGCGCCGACGATCTGATGGCGGGTGTCCTTGTAGGGCCCGACGATCATCGAACATCCGGCAATGCCGAACAACTTGTTGTCGGCGCCGATGAATATCTGGACTCCTTCGGCCGTGTCCGCAAGGGAAACCATCCTGAGCATCATTTCCTTGGTCTCGAGGGCGGCGAACAAGGCGCGAATGCGCTCGAGATCGGCGGCCGCGGTCACGTCATCCAGCAGGTTGGCCTGGCCGCGCACGATCAGCGAGCTGCCCTTGGCGTCGCCGGCCCAGGTCGCAAGGCCGGATTCGACGACCCGCGACGCCAGTTCGTCGAGCTGGCTGCGGTGATCGTCGAGCTCGACCATGATTTCATCGTAACCATCGCGCAGGGTCCGCCCGACCAGGCGGGCGCTCAGATAATTGGTGGCCTCGACCAGGGCCGATGCCGGCAGGCCGGGCGGCGTTTCGACGATGCGGTTTTCCACGACCCCGCCCTCGGTGACCAGGATCACGAGGGCGCGGCCCGGTCTCAGGTTGACGAACTCGATGTGCTTGAGCGGACTCTCCGTCGTCGGCGCCAGGACCAGGCCGGCGCAGTGGGACAGGCCGGACAGCACGGCGGTCGCATCCTCGAGGACGCCGCTAAAATCCTTGCCGGCGCTGGTGCATCCGGCGTCGATGCTCTGGCGTTCGTCGTCACTGGGATTGCCGAGCTCGAGCAGCCCGTCGACGAACAGGCGGAGGCCGGCTTCGGTCGGAATCCGTCCGGCCGAGGTATGGGGGGCGGTCAGCAACCCGGCATCCTCGAGGTCGGCCATGACGTTGCGGATGGTCGCCGGGGAGACGTTGACGTTCAGGCGCCGGGCCAGGGTGCGCGAGCCGATGGGCTCGCCGGTCTCGACGAAGGCGTCGACGATATTGCGGAATATCTCCCGCGAGCGTTCGTTCAGTTCGGCGATCATGTCCGATATGCACCACTGGTCTCTACGAGCGAAATTTAGTGACCCGATCCGCCAGCGTCAACGCACGCACGTCCAGGGGGTGGGGTTTACGGCATCGCGTACTCGCGTTAGCTTGGCGCCTTCTCGAACCGTCAGGACATTTCATGAGACCTTCAGGCCGGGCTCCGGACCACCTTCGCCAGGTCACCCTGGAGCCGCAAACCAACAAATACGCCGAGGGATCGTGCCTCGCCCGCTTCGGCGATACCCATGTCATCTGCACCGCGTCGGTGGAGCAGAGGGTGCCGCCGTGGATGCGGGATACGGACAGGGGCTGGGTCACCGCCGAATACGGCATGCTTCCCCGGGCAACCACGACCCGGACCAACCGCGAGGCGGCGCAGGGCAAGCAAAGCGGCCGGACCCAGGAAATCCAGCGCCTGATCGGGCGCAGCCTCAGGGCGGTGACCGACCTCAAGGCGATGGGCGAAATGCAGGTCAAGGTGGACTGCGATGTGCTTCAGGCCGACGGCGGCACCCGTACCGCCGCCATCACCGGGGCCTACGTCGCCCTCCACCTGGCGTTCCAGCGGGTGGTGCAGCTGGGCATCATCGCCGCGGTTCCCCTGATCGATCAGGTGGCGGCGGTATCGTGCGGCCTCTACCAGGGCGCGGCGGTCCTCGACCTGGATTACGAAGAAGACAGCAACGCCGAGGCCGACGCCAACTTCGTTTTGACGGCGACCGGCGGAATCGTTGAAATCCAGGCGACGGCGGAGGACACGCCGTTCACCGAACCCGATTACGCCAAGCTCATGGTCCTGGCCCAAAAGGGCATCGGGGAACTGACCCGGCTGCAGCGTGAGGTCCTGGACCTGACGTGATGGCGCGGCGCTTCGACGGCGACAGACTGGTGATCGCCAGCCACAATCCAGGAAAAGTACGGGAAATCGGCGACCTGTTGGCACCCTTCCGGGTCGCCGTTGTGTCGGCCGCCGAACTCGGCCTGGCGGAAGCCGACGAGACCGGCGATACCTTCCTCGCCAATGCCGAAATCAAGGCGCGGGCGGCGGCAGCGGAGGCCGGCCTGCCGGCCCTGGCCGACGATTCCGGGCTGGCGGTGGCGGCCCTGGGCGGGCAGCCGGGCATCCGCTCGGCCCGCTGGGGCGGGCCGGAGAAGGACTTCGATGCCGCCATGGGCCGGGTCGAGGAGGCGCTGACGGGGATCCGGGGCCGACGGGCCCATTTCGCCTGTGCCCTGGCCCTGTGCTGGCCGGATGGGCACTGCGAGACCGTCGAGGGCGTCGTCCACGGCCACCTGATCTGGCCGCCAAGGGGGACGCTGGGCTTCGGATACGATCCCATGTTCGTGGCCGACGGGCACGACATTACCTTCGGCGAAACGGCCCCCGAAGCCAAACACCTCATCAGCCACCGGGCGGACGCCTTTCGCAAGCTGGTGGCCGCCTGTTTCGCGGCGTGACCATGTCGAGCGTGGACCCGGGGTTCGGCGTCTACATCCACTGGCCGTTCTGCCGCTCCAAATGCCCCTATTGCGACTTCAACAGCCACGTCGCGGCGGCCATCGACCAGGATCGCTGGCGGGCGGCGTTGGCGCGGGAGCTGGCCCACTTTGCCGGGGACACCGGTGCACGAACGGTGACCAGCATCTTTTTCGGCGGCGGCACGCCGTCGCTGATGGAGCCGGAGACCGTGGCCGGCCTGATCGCCGCCGTCGGCGACTACTGGACGGTCGCCGACACCCTGGAGATTACCCTGGAGGCCAACCCCACTTCGGTGGAGGCGGGCCGCTTTGCCGCTTTTCGGGAAGCCGGGGTCAACCGGCTGTCCCTGGGCGTCCAATCGCTGGACGACGATGCCCTGGCCTTCCTCGGCCGCGAGCATTCGGCGGCGGAGGCGCGGGACGCTATTACCCTGGCGGCGGCCCATTTCCCCCGCTTCTCCTTCGACCTGATCTATGCCCGGCCGGGACAGACGGCGCGGGCATGGCGGCGGGAACTGGCCGAGGCCCTGGATATCGCGGGCGGGCACCTGTCGCTCTATCAACTGACCATCGAACCGGGAACGGCGTTCCACCTTTCAGGAGTCGCGGCGGCGGACGACGACCGGGGGGCGGCCCTTTACCAGGCCGCCCGGGAGATGCTTTCCGCCGCCGGCCTGCCGGCCTACGAAATCTCCAATCACGCCCGGCCCGGCGAGGAATGCCGGCACAACATGACCACCTGGCGGGGCGGCGACTACGTCGGTATCGGACCGGGCGCCCATGGACGGCTGACCGGGGACGGGACCGGCGCCACCGAGGCCGTCAACCAGACCCGCATGCCCGCGCACTGGCTGGCGGCGGTCGAGGCGCGGGGTCACGGAACCGCCCGGCGAACCCGGCTGCGCGCCGGGGAACGTAGCGACGAATTGGTGATGATGGGCCTGCGCCTGGCGGAAGGCATCGGCCGCGAGCGGTTCCGGCGGCTCACCGGCACCGACATCGGGGAAGCGGTGGACGGGGCGGCGCTGGAGCGCCTCCGGGACGGCGGTTTCCTGGTCGCCGACGACCATGGACTGCGGGTTACCGACACCGGGGGACTGCGCCTGAACGCCGTTCTGGTGGCGCTTCTGGCCTAAGCCTAAGTTCAGTTGGTCACCGGGGTGAAGGTCTCGGGGGCGGCGCTGATTACCTTGGTCCGCCGGGGTTCGACTTCGAGAACCGCCAG
>JAJFIG010000067.1 GCA_021775195.1 Rhodospirillales bacterium
CGGGCAGTCGGGCAATCCCTTGTCGGAGCACTACGGTGACCTGATGGAGGACTGGCGCGACGGGCGGGCCGTGACCCTGGGCCAGACGCGCAAGGAATTGCAGTCAGGCTCCGCCAGCGTGCTCTCCCTGACACCCTGATAACGCACCAATCGCCGGCGCCCCGCCGCCATTTGCGTTTGCAAATCGGCGGCGTCCGTGCTGACTATCTCCGAACGCTTCCAATTCCCAGGATCGGTTCGGACTCTATTTATGCCGGTAAGCATCGACGATATCACCGCCGCGGGTGACCTGATCGCCGGCAAGGTACTGCGAACCCCCAACCTTGCGGCGAAGGCGATTTCCGATATCACCGGCGTCGAAACGGTCCTCAAGCTGGAAAACCTCCAACGCACGGGTTCCTTCAAGGTACGGGGTGCCCTGGTCAAGCTGGCAAGTCTCACAAGCGCAGAAAAGAAGGCCGGCGTCGTTGCCGCATCGGCCGGCAATCATGCCCAGGGCGTCGCCTTCCACGCCCGAAACTTCGGTATCCCCGCGACCATCGTGATGCCTGTCGGCACGCCCTTTACCAAGGTCGCCCGGACCGAAGCCATGGGGGCGCGGATCGTCCTCCATGGCCGGGACCTGAGCGAGGCCCGCGACCATGGCGGCAAGCTGGCGGCGGAAACGGGAGCTTTGTTCGTTCACCCCTACGACGACGAACGGATCATCGCGGGGCAAGGGACCGTCGGCCTGGAAATGCTGGCGGACCATCCCGACCTGGATGTTCTGGTTGTTCCCATTGGCGGCGGCGGCCTGATCGCCGGGATCGCCATTGCCGCCAAGGCGTTGAAACCGGATATCGAAATCGTCGGCGTCGAGGCGGCCCTTTACCCGTCCATGAGCCAGGTGCTGCGGGGCGAGAGCCAGGAAATCGGCGGCAATACGGTGGCCGAGGGAATCGCCGTAAAGACACCTGGTGACCTGACCCGGCCCGTCGTCGAGAAACTGGTGTCGGAGATCGTACTGGTGGACGAGCCGGCCCTGGAACACGCGGTGCAAACCTATCTTGAGGTCCAGCGCCTAGTCGTCGAAGGGGCCGGCGCGGCGTCCCTGGCGGCGCTATTGGACGATCCGGATCGGTTCGCCGGGCGCAAGGTCGGCCTCGTGGTTTCCGGCGGCAACATCGATGGGCGGCTGCTGTCCTCGATCCTGATGCGGGGCCTGGTGCGCGAAGGGCGGCTTGTGAGCCTGCGGGTAGCGATCACCGATACGCCGGGGGCCCTGGCCAAAGTCAGCGGCCTGATCGCCGATTGCGGCGGCAACATCGTCGAGGTCTATCACCAGCGCCTGTTCTACGATGTCCCCGTCAAGCTGGCCGAGGTCGACGTGGTGGTCGAGACCCTGGACGCCGGCCACGTGCGCACATTGATCGAAAAACTCACCGAGGCCGGGTTCGCCACCCGCCAGCTCAGCGGCACCTCGGATACATCAGGCTAGACCACGTCGCCAATTCGCGCGTATTCGCCGCGAAAAAAAATCAATGGGTCGCCGATGTCGGCGTGATGAATCCGGTCGACGTGGCCGACGACGATGAAGTGATCGCCACCTTCATGGACAGTCGTCCGGGTGCATTCCAGATTGGCCAGGCAGCCGCCGAGAACGGGGCAGCCGCTTTCTCCCGTGGCGAAATCCAGACCCGCGAAGTGGTTATCATTCTGGCTCGAGAAGGTGATGGAGAGGTTTCGCTGATCCTCGCCCAGCATATTGACGGCGAACTGCTCGTTCTCCAGATAGGCGCGCAGGTGCGCGGTTGTCCTGGCCAGGGAGATCAGGATCAGCGGCGGTTCCAGCGACAGCGAGGCGAAAGCGTTGACGGTGACGCCGATCGGATGATCGCCGGCCGCCAGAGTGGTTACCACGGTCACTCCAGTCGCGAATCGGCCCATCGCATTGCGGAATTGACGTGGTGTAACGGTCACTGGGAATTCCAAAGGATGTGGACACGGTGTCAGGTGGCAATGGTGATAGCGATATTCAATACCATTACACCAGAGAAAAAATTCACTTTCGGGCCGAATACCCCTCCGTTGCTAAGAATGTCTTAAGGCCCTTTCGGCGAAAATCAGGGTTGCGTGGTCGCGTATTCGCGGTGGGCGCGGGTGCGCGTGAGCGACATTTCCAAGTGGCGGATTCGTGAGGTTTATGAATGCTGTTCATTGTCGGTGCATTGATCGTTTTCGGGTGCGTAATCGGTGGTTACGTCGCGCCTGGCGGCCATCTTGACGTGCTTTGGCAGCCCTTCGAGTTGGTCATCATCATCGGCGCCGGCGTCGGTGCCTTCGTCATCGCCAATCCCAAGCCGGTTCTGGTCGGAGCCGGCAAGTCGATGGGGACCCTGCTGAAGGGATCCAAATACAACAAGGAAAGCTACCTGGAGCTCCTGTCCGTCCTTTTCATGGTTTTCAAACTGGCGAAGACGAAGGGCGACCTGGCGCTGGAGACCCACGTCGAAACACCCAGCGAGAGTGAACTCTTCAAACAGTTCCCCAACTTCATCGAAGACCACCACGCGGTGGAATTCCTTTGCGACTACCTGCGCCTATTGACCCTGGGCACCAGCAATTCCCATGAGGTCGAAAACATCATGGATTCGGAACTGGAAGTGCATCATGGCGAGTTGCACAGCATTTCCACCGCGCTGACGAACCTGGGCGACGCCTTTCCGGCGCTGGGTATCGTTGCCGCCGTCCTCGGTGTCATCCATACCATGGGATCGATCACCGAACCGCCGGAGGTCCTGGGCCACCTTATCGGCGGCGCCCTGGTCGGCACCTTCGCCGGTATTCTCACGTCCTACGGACTGGTCAGCCCGATGGCGCGCTCCGTGGAGCAGGCGTTTGACGCCGACTCGCACTACCTGATGTGCATCAAGACGGGGATCATCGCCCATATGCAGGGGTACGCGCCGCAGGTTTCCATCGAATTCGCCCGCAAGACCCTGTTGTCGGGCGTCCGGCCCAGTTTCGCGGAGGTCGAGGAGACCGTCCAGGACCTGCCAGCCGTGGGTTAGGGCTACTTAATGGCGGACACCCAGCAACCGATCATCGTCAAGAAGATCAAGAAAGGCGGCCACGGGCACCATGGCGGCGCCTGGAAGGTTGCCTATGCCGACTTCGTGACCGCGATGATGGCCTTTTTCCTTCTTCTCTGGCTGCTTAACGCGGTGACCCAGGATCAGCTGGAAGGTATTTCCAATTATTTCGCGCCGACCGCCATCTCGCAAAGCACCAGCGGCAGCGGGGGGATCATGGGAGGCCAGACGGCGCTGGAGGAAGGAGCCCTGGAGAACGTCACCGCTCGTCCCGCCGTGGTCATGGACCTGCCGCCGCCGAGGGTGGGTTCCGGCGGCGGGACCGATGACAGCGCGCCGGATGTTGAATCCGTCGGCTCCGAGGACGTGACGCCACAGACATCGGACGAGGACGAGGTCAAGGAGCAGCGGGCGAAGCGGGAGGAAGAGGAATTCCGCGCCGCCGAAAGCGAATTGCAGGAGGCGATGGAGCAGATCCCCGAACTCGGACGCCTGGCGGAAAGCCTGCTCGTCGACAACACGCCCGAGGGACTGCGCATCCAGATCGTCGACCAGGAGGGGCTGGCCATGTTCCCGCGTGGCAGCGCCGAGATGTTCGAGCATACCCGCAAGATTCTGGAGCTGGTTGCAAAGGTTGTCCAGAGCATGCCTCAGGGCATCGCCATTTCCGGACATACCGACGCAACGCGATATGTCAGCAACAGTGGATACAGCAACTGGGAACTGTCCGCGGATCGTGCAAACGCCAGCCGCCGCGCCTTGCTTGAACTGGGGGTTCCATTCGAACGGGTCGCCCGCGTGGTCGGCATGGCGGCGACCGAACCCCTGTTGTCGGACGACCCGACCCATGCCCGCAATCGCCGTTTGTCCATCGTTCTCCTGCGGGGAACGGGCCAGCGTGAGCCGGAAACGGAAGGTGCCGGGGAAGCAGACATGAAACCGGCTGCCTATACCGAGGAACCGGCGCCGGTAAACGGTACCGCTGGCGGGTCGGACAACTCCCGCCCTGTGAAATCCGCGGCCGAAGGCGGGAAACTGATCGACGACAAGGCATGGAAACGACCGTCGAAGGTCAAGGCCGATGCCGGGGATGGCGAGGAAACCCTGCCCGGCCTCAATGAAATCCGCCGCAAGCAGCTCGAGAAATCATCCAAGTAATTACGGCTTCGCCGGTCGGCGCCGGGCTCCCGGGGTGACGAAACACGTCTGATGCTATTATCATTGGCTATCATGATCGGGCATCACGGCGCATGAAACACAAACCCATCCTCGGCACCCGCTTTCTTTTTGCTACGGCTCCCATGCCCTGCCCCTACCTGCCGGACCGGGTCGAAAGGCGGGTCGTAGTCGAGTTGATGGGACGTGACGCGCCGGCCATGCACGATGCCCTGTCGTCGGCCGGGTACAGGCGCAGCCATGGCATCGCCTATGCGCCCGCCTGTCCCGACTGCACGGCGTGCGTCGCCGTTCGCATCGATGCCGGCGCCCTGGTGCCGTCGCGCTCCCAACGCCGGGTCTGGCGGATCAACTCCGGCGTTACGGTAACGGAAGCGTCGCCGGTGGCGAATCGCGAGCAGTTCGATCTTTTCGCCACTTATCAACGCTCCCGTCATGCCGAAGGCGATATGATGAAGATGGATTTCGTCGACTACCAGGCGCTGGTCGAGGATACCCCCGTCGATACCATGCTGGCGGAATTTCGCGACCCGGACGGGCGGCTGATCGGGGCGTGCCTCACCGACCGCCTGAACAACGGCCTCTCCGCTGTCTACAGCTTTTTCGATTCGAGTTTGAGACGCCGCAGTATCGGCACCTACATGATCCTGTGGCTGGTCGAACGGGCGAAAGCCTTAGGCGTGCCCTACGTCTACCTCGGCTTCTGGATCGACGATTGCTTAAAGATGTCCTACAAGACCGCCTTCCAGCCCATCGAGGGATATACACCGGAAGGCTGGAAGCCGATCATGACGGACGGCATGGAATAAGAGCTCAGCCGGCTACACGGCCCTCTCAAGAAAACCTGTTGTTGGTGGAAAATCCCCGGGGGCGCATCCGTCCGGCCTGGGCCCGCTTGCCCTGCCAGGCGACGAGGTCCATTTCGGTGCGGGTGCGCTCGCCGGTGCGCCAGGACAGCCCTTCCGCCAGGGTGAACGCCTTGACGTCGGCCAGGCCGCCGTCGCGGAAGCGCTGAAGGATGACGCCGCGGCCCCGGGTCATGACCGGCAACTCGTCGAGGGGGAAGATAAGCATCCTGCGGTTCTCGCCGATCACGGCCACGGCATCGGCGCCCTCCTCGACAACGGCACAGGCCGCCGCCTCTTCGCCGGCGCCCAGGTTCAGGACCTGCTTGCCGTTGCGGGTCTGGGCGATGACCTCGTTTTCCTCGACCAGGAAACCCCGGCCCTTGTCGGAAGCCATCAGCAAGCGGCCGCCGGGGCGGTGGACGAAGAGCGCGAGGGCGTCGTGGCCGTTGGTCAGGTCGATCATCAGGCGCAGGGGCTCGCCGTGGCCGCGGCCCCCCGGCAGCTTGTCGCAGCCGATGGTATAGAAGCGGCCGTTGGTGCCGAAGACCAGCAGCTTGTCGGTGGTCTGGGCATGCATGACGAACTTGCCCTTGTCGCCTTCCTTGTATTTCAGCTCGCCGGTATCGGCCAGATGCCCCCGGGTGGCGCGGATCCAGCCCATCTCCGAACAGACGATGGTGATGGGTTCGCGCTCGACGATGGCTTCCATGGGCACCACGACCGCGGTCGGTGGGGTGCCGATCTCGGTGCGCCGGCGCCCGAGGTCGGTATCCGGGCCGAACTGTTTCCTCATCCCGGAGATTTCCGTGGCGATGACCTTCCAGCGCCTTTTCTCGTCCTTGAGCAGGTCCTTGATGTCCTTGCGCTCGGCGCTCAGGGCCTCGAATTCCTTCTTGATCTCCAACTCCTCGAGCTTGCGCAATTGGCGCAGGCGCATGTTGAGGATGGCCTCGGCCTGGACATCGGTGAGCTCGAAGGCCCGCATCAGTTCGGCCTTGGGTTCGTCCTCCTGGCGGATGATGCGGATGACCTCGTCGAGGTTGAGGTAGGCGACGAGCAGGCCGCCCAGGACCTCCATGCGGTGTTCGATCTTGCCCAGGCGATGGCGGCTGCGGCGCAACAGGACGTCGTGGCGGTGATCGAGGAAGGCGACCAGGGCCTCGCGCAGGTTCATCACCCGGGGGGTGTTGGTCCCGTCCAGCATGTTCATGTTGAGGCCGATGCGGGTCTCCAGGTCGGTCTGGCGGAACATGTGTTCCATCAGCATATCGGGCTCGACGGTGCGGTTGCGGGGCTCGAGTACGACGCGCACCGTGTCCGTGGATTCGTCCCGGATATCGGCCAGGAGCGGCAGCTTGCGCGCCGCCAGCAGCTCGGCCACCTTTTCGATCAGGCGTGACTTCTGGACCTGATAGGGGATCTCGGTGATCACCACCTGGTACTGGCCGTGGCGCAGTTTCTCCGTTTCCCATTTGGCGCGCAGGCGGAAACCGCCCTTCCCCGTGCGGTAGGCCTCGACGATGGCCTCGCGGGGTTCGATCAGGACGCCGCCGGTGGGGAAATCCGGACCCGGGATCAGGTCGACCAGCTTGTCGAAGGTGGCGTTGCGATGCTTGATCAGGTGGGAGAGCGCGTCGCAAAGCTCGCCGACGTTGTGGGGCGGGATGTTGGTGGCCATGCCGACGGCGATG
>JAJFIG010000068.1 GCA_021775195.1 Rhodospirillales bacterium
GGTTGCTCCAGCCGTCGTGAACCCGGGCCGAGACATAGATCGCGCCGACCTCGTTGATGGCGGCGTGGTAGTCGCTGATTTCAGGGCGCAGCCGGTAATAGGCACCGACCGTGTTCGTGCGTGCCGCGATCGCCCGGTCGATGGTCAGTTCGCCGGCGCTGCCGGGCCGGTACGGCCAGTCGCCGGCGCTGCACACGCCCATGTTCCGCCAGCCCCGGATGGCACCCCGGCAGCTGGACCCGGCGTAGTCCTCCCCCGGCCATTCGTCGTGTTTCTTGGCCATCTCGTAGAGCATGCGCGGACTGGCCGAAAATCGGCTGTTGCCACGCCCCTTGTTGAGCAGGTTGATGACCGCGGCAAGGCCGAAGCCTGTGCAGGCCCCCTCCCTGCCCTGGTCCAGAATCAGTTTGGAATTCCGGTTGTCGATCTTGGACTTGAGTTGAATCAGAGCCGGCTCGTACATGCGGTCGCGGATGTCCGGCGTGTCGGCGCGGACGTTGAGCATGCGTTCCTTGCCGGCGGCCGTCATCGTCGGGAACTTTCTTTCCGCCATGACTTCCTCCCTTTTCTGTCCCGCCCGTTACGCCGGTTCCCATCGGTGCGGACGCCGGCCGGTCATGGGCAGGACCCATCGGACCGAGAATCCGGTGTTCACGCCTCGGCCGGGTGGAACGAAAAGGTGTGGCCTTGGCCGAACACCGTCTATTCCCCTCGCGATCGCCCCCGCCCATATCACCACCAACGACCACTCCACCTCATTCGGGCGGGACGTTTCTTGTTTGGCGTTAGCAATGCTGTGGACGAGCCGGCGCGTCTCAAACCCAATCGCGCCGCGATCAATAGAAAGGATACTTTATCGGTGGTATTTCTGCAATGACGCACGCCAAGCGTGCGGCTAGGCGGAGCAACGGGATCAGCCGTCTGGGTCGTCTTCCCGTTGCCCGTAGGTCTTGAATTTTTCCACCACCCGGTCCATCTCGGCGTCGTCCAGCAACACCGGCTCGCCCACCTGCAGGGCCCGCCAGTACTGCTCCGCCAGGGTCTCCACCTCCACTGCCAGGGCCAGCGCCGCGGGCACTGTCTCGGCGATGGCGATCATGCCGTGATTGGCCAGCAAGCAGGCACCGCGCCCCTCCAGGGCCTGCAAGGCGCCGTCGGCCAGGGCCTGGGTGCCGAAGGTGGCATAGGGGGCGCAGCGGATATCCCGGCCCCCGGCTACGGCGATCATGTAGTGGAACGCCGGAATGTCCCGGCGCAGGCAAGCCAGGGTCGTGGCAAAGGGGGAATGGGCGTGCAGCACCGCCCCGGCCTCGGGCCGGGCCGCAAGGATGTCGCGGTGGAAGCGCCATTCGCTGGACGGCGGCATGGCTCCGTCGGCGGTGCCATCGAGACCCATGGCAACGATGTCGCCAGGCCGCAAGTCCTCGTAGGAGACTCCCGACGGGGTGATCAGCAGGCCGTCGTCGGTACGCGCGCTGAGGTTGCCGGACGTGCCCTGGTTGAGGCCCTGGGCATTCATCGCCCTGGCCGCGGCGATGATCGCCTGGCGCAAATTGATGTCGTTCATGTCGTCACCGCCTTGTCGTCGGAAAACAGGTTGGAAAGGCCCTCTCGGGTTGCCGCGCAGACGCCGCGCTCGGTGATCAGGCCGCTCACCAGGCGCGCCGGGGTGACGTCGAAGGCATAATTGGCGGCGGGGCAGTCGTCGGGAGCGATGGCAACGCTCGTAACCGAACCGTCTCCAGTGCGCCCGCTCATGCGCGTGACCTCGGCCCCGTCCCGCTCCTCGATGGGGATGTCGCGCACCCCGTCGTCGAGGGTCCAGTCGATGGTTGGACTCGGCAGGGCAACGTAAAAGGGCACGCCCGTGTCGTCGGCCGCCAGCGCCTTCAGGTAGGTGCCGATCTTGTTGCAGACGTCGCCGCTTGCCGTTGTCCGGTCGGTACCGGTAATACACAGGTCCACCTTGCCGTGCTGCATCAGGTGGCCGCCGGCGTTGTCGACGATGAGGGTATGGGGTACCCCGTGCTGGCCCAGCTCCCACGCCGTCAGGCTGGCACCCTGGTTGCGGGGCCGGGTTTCGTCGACCCAGACGTGGACCGGGATGCCGGCGTCGTGGGCCTTGTATATTGGGGCCAGTGCCGTACCCCAGTCCACCGTCGCCAGCCAGCCGGCGTTGCAATGGGTAAGCACGTTGACGGTCTCGGATTCCTCCTTGGTGTCGTGGATATCGCGGATCAGGCCGAGGCCGTGATCGCCGATGGCGCTGCAGATATCCACGTCCTCGTCGCAGACCCGGACCGCCGCCGCGTAGGCGGACCCGGCGCGGGTGTTGGCGGACAGGGTTGCCAGCGTCTCCCGCATGCCGTCCAGGGCCCAGCGCAGGTTGACCGCCGTCGGCCGGGTGCCGAGCAGGGTGTCATAAGCATGGCCGAGAGAGCCGTCCGAGGCATCGGCGTGCATGGCCAGGGCCATGCCGTAGGCCGCCGTCGCACCGATCAGCGGCGCGCCCCGCACCTGCATATCGGTGATCGCCCGGGCCGCGTCCTCCAGGGTTTCCAGGCGCCGGGTGACGAAGGCGTGGGGCAGGCGGGTCTGATCGATGATCTCCACCGCCCAGCCGTCCTCGGCGAGCCAGATGGTGCGGTAGGGAGTGCCGTCGACGTTCATGGGTTCAGGGTCCTTGATGCAGGGTGCGGCCTAGCATATTAACGATCGGTCCAGCCAGGCAAAACCGGCCCGCGCCCGGCAGGTTTCCGTTTCGCCGCCGTCTCCCCAGGTTCCGAAAGCACGAAAATGGGATTTTTATCAGCCCTTGTGACCGCCGTCACAGGACCCCGGCACCTTTGATCCTATAGTCGTCTCCAGAAACGCACATCCGTATAACGCGCCACGAAGGAGGAGACGTTGAAAACCATCACAAGCAGACGGCTGGTCACCAACCTGACCGCCCTCGTCGCCGCGGCCGGCATCACCGCCGCCACCGTCGCCGGCGCCTGGACCATGGCGGAAAGCGACCCGTTTGGGGTCCGGATTGCCAGTCCCCTTGACCGCTTTGCCGGGGCCGAGGGCCTCGACACGCGCCTCGCACCGCTGTCCAAGCGTCAAGCCCGTCCCGACTGGAACACCGGCGTCGCGCCGACCTCCGACTTTGCCGCCGGCGTCCGCCGCGCCCTGGCCGAGGTCCGCAACGGCAGCTGAACCGGCCCGCAAAGGTTCCGGACCGATACCAAAAAAAACAAGAAGAAACGACGTCTCGACAGGAGGGGATCATGGAGACCACCGCAAAAACAGTCACCACCGCCATCAGCGCCCTTGCCGCCGCCATGACCTTCGCCGCGGTCCTTATTTTCGCCGTCGCAGCGTCGGCGGCGGCGCAATCGGCGAAAGACGACCCATCGGCGTTCATTCAGTCTCTCAACGATGAGACCATTTCGGTCATCGTCTCGTCCGAGACCAGCGCCAGCCAGCGCAGGGACCGCTTCGGCAGCCTGTTGGTCGGCAACTTCGATATGGACGCCATTGCCCGTTACGCCATGGGCCGTTACTGGCAGACGGCAACCCCGTCGCAGCAACGCGAATACCTGAAGCTGTTCCGCGCCGGTGTCCTGGAAACCTACGTTAGCCGATTCGAATCCATCCGCGAGGAAGCGGCCAAGGACGGCGGGACACCGACAGGCAAGGTCGTCAAGGTCCAGTCGGTGGCCACCAGCGACAAGCTGGTCCATACCCTTGTCCACATGCAAAAGGGCAAGCCGTTCCGCATCGCCTACCGGCTCCGGGTCCGCGACGGCAACTGGAAGATCATCGATGTCATCGAGAAAGGCATCAGCCTGCTCGTTACCCGCCGATCCGAGGTCAGCACCACCGCCGACCGCCAAGGTGTCGACGGCCTCCTCGCCATGATGCGGAAATAGACCAGCCTTCAAGCAGACCCGTACCGAGGTCCGCTGACTCCCGAAAAACCCGCTGGGCAACTCAGGATTTCGGGCTACCGTGACCGTGACCGTGGCCGTGGCCCGGTCCCTTGGCCCCGGCCTTCTGCACCATTACCCGGATCTCCACCGTGCCCGCGGTCTCGAAGGTAAGGCTGAGGGAAAACATCGTCCCTTCCTTCAACGGCTCCTTCAAACCCATAAGCATGATGTGCAGGCCGCCGGG
>JAJFIG010000069.1 GCA_021775195.1 Rhodospirillales bacterium
GGTCGTCCATGAATTCGGGCACCGCCGCCGCCGGCGGCGGATTCGGGAACCGGCTCGACCCGCTGGCCGGCGCGCACGAACTCCTGACCAACGGTGATCAGCGTAACCTCCGCCGGCAGCCCGGCCAGCCAGATGCCATCGGGCGTATCGGCGATCATGGTCACGGGATGGAAGCGGACCCGATTGTCCGCATCCACCGCCTTGACCCCGATCACGCCCTCGTCGGAAAGCGTCAGCACAGCCGGCGACACCCGATGGGCCAGGACCCGGCCCAGGGGCAGCCGCAATTCGGTGGTCAGGCCCTCGGCGATGGCGCCGCCGGGATTGTCGACGGCGACCTCGACGCGGAAGGTGCGGGTCGTCTGGTGACCGGTCTTGGAGACGTAGCGCACGGTGCCGGCGACATCCTCGCCTGTGGTCAGGCGCACCCGGGCCGGTGCCCCGGCGGAGATGCGGGCAACGTCGCGCTCGCCGACCTCGCCGACAACCAGGATGGGATCAAGATCGATGAGGTTGGCGACCACGCTACCGACGGCGGCATAATCGCCAACCTCGACGGGAAGGTCGTCGACCACCCCGGCGAAGGGAGCACGGATGGTGACCCGCTGGATGTCGAGGCGGATGTTGGCCAGCCGCGCCCTGGCCGCCGCCAGTTCGGCCTTGGCTTCGGCCAGCTTGACCCGCGATCGGAATTTCTTTTCCGAAAGCTGCTCGGCTGCCTTGTAGGCGATCCTATACTGCGCCACCACGGCCTCTGCCTCGGCCAGCCTTGCCTTGCGGTCATCCATGGCAAGACGGAGGACGACATCACCCTTTTTGACCGACTTGCCCTTTTCCGCCACCAGGACCGCCACCCGGCCCTCGGTTTCGGTGCGCAGGGCAACGGCGCGCTCGGCCTCGGTGCGTCCGAAGAGCTTGAGTTCGTTGGCCCGTTCCTCGGCTCTCAGCGTGCGCACCCGGACCTGGGGTACCGGCCGCTCGCCGGGCGCCGCCGCCGGCTCGGCCTCGGGGGCCGGCGCCTTGCCGCCGACCTGACCCGACAGGATCCAGCCTGTGGCCGCCACCGCCATCAGCGCGGCGATAAAATAGGATCGTTTCATCGGTCCGTCCCCGTCATCGGCTCGTTGTCCGGAGTCTCTTCATCCTCTGCGTCGCCATCGAACAGGAGGTGCCGGTTCTCCTCCATGTAACGGGCGGCGGCCTCGAAGAACGCCCGCCCGAAACCACGGGCGAACAGGCGTCCCGGCGGAATACCGGTCGAGTCCAGGCCGCGCACGTGTTCGGCGGCGCGCCGGAACTGGGTCAGGTATTCCTCGAACACCGAGCGCAGGTGGTCTTCGTCGAGCAACTGGGCGAAAAAGAACATGACCATGTATTCCGACCGGATGCGGTCCCGCGCCGGACGCTGGTGAAGGGCCTCTCGGAAGACCGCCTCGCCCGCCGGCGTGATCGTGTAGACCTTTTTTGCCGGGCGTCGCTCCTGGGCGGTCTCGGTGCAGTCCACCAAGCCCTCGGCGAGCAGCTTGCCCAGGGCCGGATAGATGGAACCATAACCGGCATCGTAGAAGTAGCTGAACGGCCCTTCTTCGAACTGCTTCTTGATTTCGTAGCCACTGGCTTCACCAAGGGTGAGAACACCGAGGCACAAGGTTTTTACGTCCATGGACCAGCCTTCATCGTCATCGCCGGGAAATTGGCGTGGGCGCGGCGTCGCAACCACACACGTTATATCGAATCGATATATAGACTAAATATATATCGATTCGATATACAATTTTCAAGGATCTGCCATGTCGTTTATGCATGGCTCTCGAAGCCGGCGACAGCCGCGGAACCCTTGCCCGCCGCTGGTCTTTGAACGACACTGGCCGTTGTCGTGACGGAGGAAGGCCATGAACCAATCCGACGAAACGCCCAACCCGCGCGCCGCCGGTGGATGCCTGTGCGGTCAAGTCCGTTACCGGGTGACCGGTCCCCTGCGCCAGGTTGTCAATTGCCATTGCGGCCAGTGCCTGCGCACCCACGGCCATTTCGCCGCCTACACGGGCGCCGACAGGCACCACGTCGAGATCATCGAGGACGGGACCCTCAAGTGGTACCTGTCATCGGACAAGGCGCGCCGGGGGTTCTGCGGCGAGTGCGGATCGAGCCTTTTCTGGGAACCCGCGGGCGGCGGCACCATCGGCATCGCCGCCGGCACCCTGGATCCGCCAACTGGCCTCAGGACCATCGCCCACCTCTACATCGGCGATAAGCCCGACTATTACGACCTGGCCGACGACCTGCCGCAGTTCCCGGGCGCCGCGGGCGACCGGGGTTAGAAATCAGCCCAGGCGGTCGCCGACCGCGATTCCGCTGGCGGACGCCGCCATCTTGCCTTCGCCTTCCGGACGCATCTTCTTGATCAGGACCTGGCCGCCGTCGGCGGCGATGGCGATGCCGTCGTCACTGACGGCCGTGACCTCGCCAGGGGTACCGGCGGCGACGCCGATCCTGTTCGAACCGTAAAGCTGCACGGTCCGACCGCCGTGAGTAGTCCAGGCACCGGGCGCCGGGTCGGCGCCGCGGATCAGGTTGTGAACCTCGGCGGCCGGTTTGCTCCAGTCCACCTGCACGTCCTTCTTGCGGCACCAGCTTTCGTAGGTCGCCTTGGAATCGTCCTGCTCGATCTTCGGCGCCTTGCCGTCCCGGACCAGGTCGACGCCTTCCAGCATGGCATCGACCCCCATGGGAAAGAGCTTGTCGAAGTAGATGCTCCCCAAGGTGTCGTTCTCGCCGATGTCCACTTCCTTCTGCAGCAGGATGGGACCTTCGTCGAGGCCGTTGTCGGGCCAGAAAATCGACAGACCGGTCTTGGCCGAACCCATGATGATCGGCCAGTTGATGGAGCTCGGCCCCCGGTGCAGCGGCAACAGCGACGGGTGGTACTGGATTGTGCCGTGGGTGGGGATGTAGAGGACCTCCTCGGGCACGAACAGGGTAACGAAGGCCATCACACCAAGGTCCGGTTTCAGGGAGGCGACCTGTTCGCGTACTTCCGGCGTCTTGAACGAGGCCGGCTGATAGAGTGGCAGGTCCCTGGACAGCGCGAATTCCTTCAAGGGATCGGGCCGTCCACCTTCCTTGTCCGGCGCGCAGTAGACGGCGACAACGTTTTCGCCGCGCTCCAGTAGCGCCTCCAGGACCGCCTTGCCGAAGGCCTGTTGTCCATTGACGATGATCCGCATGGTCCCTCCCTTTCGTAAATTTTATGTTCTTTGCAGTGTGTTGAACCGGCTGGCTTCGCCAAAGTTAGCAGAATTCCACATCGGCGCCATAGTTCGATGCCACTGCCGGCTACGGTCCAGACCAATTGCAATAAATGTATCTGGAGTCGGGTTGTAAATTTCAATTGTGACAGCTACTATCGGATGTCGCTTAAGCGACCGCTTCACACGAGATTCATGGCTGCGTCACGGTCGGATATTCAGCCCACCATGTTCTTGGATCGCCCCCGCATCGTTACTCGGCTCCCGTCTACCCGATTTCGGGGAGTCCGATGACCGTTAGTCCCTGTAGTCCTGAGCCTGCCGTTGACCACCGGTACTGCCGGCCCGCCGAGCCCGGGTTCGACCTGGTTTCCCAGATCGACGTCGAATGCGCCGCCGGCCTGCTGATGGCGTTCGAGGGCCGGGACGCCTTCAGACTCGCCCAG
Source organism: Rhodospirillales bacterium (assembly GCA_021775195.1). Lineage (GTDB taxonomy): Bacteria > Pseudomonadota > Alphaproteobacteria > Rhodospirillales > 2-02-FULL-58-16 > JAJFIG01. The sequence goes on from JAJFIG010000069.1 coordinate 3,695, forward strand.
GGCAAATACCGCGCCCATCTTCAGGATGGTGACGAAACGGCGGCGGTGACCTGGTGGCGCATCTTCTACGCCCTGCACCGCCTCTATCCGGCCCGCGAATCGTCCGTATTCGGCTGACTCTCACTCCGCCGGCGGCGGTACGTCGGCCGCGCGCTCGGTAATGATCTTGATCACCGGTTCGACCTTGGCCAGTTCCTCCATCGGGATGTGGCAGGCGATGGCGTGGCGGTCGGCGGCGAATTGCACCGGCGGGCGCTCCTGGTCGCAGATATCGCCCAGGCTACTGTGGCAACGGCTGGCGAAGGGACACCCTTTTGGCGGATTCAAGGCCGAGGGCAGGTTGCCCTCGAGCACGATTTGGCGTTTCTCGATCTCCGGGTCGGCAATGGGCACCGCCGAGAGCAACGCCTCGGTATAGGGATGATAGGGCGGAGCGAAGACCTGATCCGTTGTGCCCCGCTCCATGATCTGGCCCAGGTACATGACCACCACCCGGTCGGCGAGATAGCGCACGACGCTGAGGTCGTGACTGATGAACAGCAGGGTCGTCTTATGTTCCCGCTGGATGTCGGTCAAGAGCTCGGTCACCGCCGCCGCCACCGAGACGTCCAAGGCCGAGACCGGCTCGTCGGCGATCACCATGGACGGCGCGCCGGCGAACGCCCGGGCGATGCCGATACGCTGTTTCTGCCCGCCCGAAAGCTGGCGCGGACGGCGCTTGGCGAAATCCCTTGGCAGCTTCACCGTATCGAGCAGCGCCAGCACCCGCGCCCGAGCCTTGGCCTTGTCGGTCTCGACGCCGAACTTGCGGATCACGCGGGCGATCTGGGCCCCAATGGTATGGCTCGGATTGAGGGTATCGTTGGGATTCTGGAAGACCATCTGCAGATTGCTCAGTTGCTCGGTCGAGCGGCTCTGCACCGGTAGATCGGCGATGTTTTCGCCTTCCAGGCGTACTTCGCCGTCGGTCGCCGATTCCAGCCCCATAAGGACCTTGGCAAAGGTCGATTTGCCGCATCCCGACTCACCGACAATGGCCACCGTCTCCCCGCGTCGGGCGGTGAAATTCAAGGATTCGTTGGCTTTCACGTATTTGATGCTCTTGCCCGAGATCAGCGCCGCCATGGAATGGTCGTGGACCTCGTAGTACTTCTGCATGGCGTCGACCTCGAGCACCGGCTCGCCCACTTCCACCGGCGGCTTGCTCTCGCCCGCCACTACCGCCTCGTCGGCGTCGAACTCTTTCCAGCGCACGCACCGGACCCGGTGGCGTGGATCGTCGTCCGTCGTCACCGGCTCGATGGCGATGCTCTCGGCATCACAGAGTCCGCCCTTGAAGAACGTACAACGGGGGCCGAAATTGCAACCCGGTGGGCGTTCGTGGGGCAGCGGCAACTGCCCGGGGATGGCAACCAGGGGCCGCGCGTTCTTGTCGCAATGGGGCAGCGGGATGCAGCCGAACAGTCCGTGGGTATAGGGATGCTTGGGCCAGGTGAAAATGGAATCGATGGTTCCTTCCTCCACCACCTCTCCCGAGTACATGACACCGATGCGCTCGCAGACCTCGAGCATGAGGCCGAGATTGTGGGAAATGTAGAGCAGCGCCGTATCGTACTTGCGGCTGAGCTCGGCGATCAGCTGCACGATGCCGGCCTCGACGGTAACGTCCAACGCCGTCGTCGGCTCGTCGAGCAAGAGCAGGGCCGGGTTCGAGAGCAGTGCCATGGCAATGACCACCCGCTGCTGCTGCCCGCCCGATATCTGGTGTGGATAGGCACCCATGACCCGCTCGGCGTCGGGTAGGCGCACATCGGTCAGCATCTGCACCGAGCGCTCGAAAGCCTCCGCCTTGGAGACGTCGTCGTGCGCCAGGGGCACTTCCATCAACTGTTGGCCGATGGTCAGCGACGGATTCAGCGCCGCCATCGGCTCCTGGTAGATCATCGATATCTGTGAACCCCGGAGCCGCCTGATCTCGTTCTCGTCCAGGGTCGCCATGTCCCGGCCACGGAACTTGATGCTGCCACCGACGATGCCGCCATTGTTCCCCATGTAGCGCATGATCCCCATGGCGACGGTGGACTTGCCGCACCCGGATTCGCCGACCAGGCCAACGCTTTCCCCGGCCCTGAGGGTCAGCGAGAAGTCCTTCACCGCCGGAATTTCGCCGGCCCGGGTGAAATAGCTGAGGCACAGGTTCTCGATCTCGAGCAGCGGCGGTACGGGTGTCTCGGCCATAATCGACTCCTAGTCGCGCAGCGATATTTCGCGCAGCCCGTCGGCCAGCAGGTTGAAGCCAAGGATCAGCGACGACACGGCGAGGCACGGATAGATGGTCATGTGCGGGAAGGCCAGCGCCATCTGCCGGGTTTCGTTGATCATGCCGCCCCAGTCGGGGTCTGGCGGCGGCAGGCCGAGGCCGAGGAAGCCGAGCACGCCGATGGTGATGATGACGTAGCCCAGGCGCAGGCAGGCGTCGACGATCAGCGGCCCGCGGGCGTTGGGCAGGATCTCGACCAGCATGATGTACATCGGCGTTTCGCCGCGGGTTTCCGCCGCCGCCACGTATTCCCGGTTGCGCAGGTCCAGAACCAGGCCGCGGACGATGCGCATGATCCCGGGGGCCGAGGCGAAGGTGATCGCGATGATGATGTTGAGGCCCGAGGCACCGATGGTGGCGATGATGATGATGTAGAGCACCAGGACCGGGAACGAGAGGATGATATCGGAAATACGGGACAGGACGAGGTCCCACCAGCCGAGCCGGTAGCCCGCCGCCAGTCCCATGATGATACCCACCACATAGGCGCACAGCGTCGCCAGCGGCGCGTAGACCAGCACGGTCCGCGACCCCCAGATGATTCGCGAAAGGATGTCGCGACCGATGTGATCGGTGCCGAGCCAGAAGGTACCGCCCTTGGCATAGACCGTGCCCGGCTTGGCAAAGGGCTGCAGGGTCGCCAGCGGATCGAAGGGCGCCAGCACCGGCGCCAGCAACGCCATCGTGATCCAGAAAAGGACGATGGTAACGCCGACTACGCCGACGGGACTTTCCTTGAGCAGCGCGAACGAACGAATTGCGCGCATCAAGGCCGCCCCCGTGGACGCGGTTTGATCGGCGGTTTCGCTGTGCTCGGCCATATTGCGCCCCCCCTCACTTGAACCGGATCCGCGGGTTCAGATAGGTGTAACCGATGTCGGCAAAGACCTGGGTCGTCACCGCGACGAAGACCGCGACCATGGCGCAGGCCTCGATCAGGAAGATGTCCTGGTTCAGCGACGCCTCCAAAAGCAGCGCCCCGAAACCCTTGTAGGCGAAAAAGAACTCGACCACGATCACACCCGAGAGCAGCCAGTTGATCTGCAGCATGATGACCGTGAACGGGGCGATCAGGGCGTTCCTCAGCGCGTGCCTGAGGATCACCTCGCGGTAGGGCAGGCCCTTGAGCACCGCGGTGCGGATGTAAGGCGTGGTCATCACCTCGGCCATGGAGGCGCGGGTCATGCGCGCCACGTAACCGAAGTCGTAGATCACCAGCACCATCACCGGCAGCACCAACTGGAGCCAGTCGAAGCCCGACGTCATGCCGCTGGTCCCCGGCAGGAGCTTGAGGCCGAAGACGAAGATCGCCGAGAAGAACACGGCGCTGGCGAATTCCGGCACCGAAGTGGTGACGATGC
>JAJFIG010000070.1 GCA_021775195.1 Rhodospirillales bacterium
TCCTGCTCGAGCTCATGGGCCGGCAGGTGAGGACGCGGGTTCCCATGGAAGCGGTTGCTGCCTGCGCCTGAGCGGGCACAGCTTCCATCAATTCTTGCGCGCTACGGTCGGGGGGACACTGAGTCACCCGGACTGCGGTAGCGTGGGGAAACGGCAGCAAGCCGCAAAATCGAGCGAAACCCTTGCACCAACAGACATCCGACCCCCTGCTGTCGCGGATCCTTGGGCGTTCCAGGTCCTTGTTCGCGGACGACGTTGCCGCCAACGAGACCGCCCTCAGCGAGGCCGTCCGTGGTGCCCGGCTGCTGGTGATGGGGGCGGGCGGTTCCATTGGCCGTGCCTTTGTCAAGCAGGTCCTCGCCTATCAACCAGGCGGCATCCACGCCGTCGATATCAACGAGAACAATCTTGTCGACCTGGTACGGGACGTCCGTTCATCCAACCTGCCGGCCCCGGAGGACTTCAAGACCTTCTGCGTCGACTTCGGGACAGAGGCGTTTTTCCGGCTGTGGCAGACGGCCGGCCCTTATGACTACTTCATCAATTTCGCCGCAATGAAGCATGTCCGCTCCGAGCGCGACGTGTTCAGCCTGATGCGCATGGTACGGACAAACGCCGGCTGTCTTAGGGAATTCATGGGGCATCTGAACGGCAGCGCCCCGAAGACAGTGTTTTCGGTTTCCACCGACAAGACGGTTCGCCCGGTCAATCTGATGGGGGCAACCAAGAATCTGATGGAAAAGATCCTGTTCGCCTTTTCCGATCGGGTGACGGTTTCCACCGCCCGGTTTGCCAACGTCGCCTTTTCCGACGGCAGCCTTCTCGACGGGTTCGTGCGGCGCCTCGCCACGGGCCAGCCGCTGGCGGGTCCCAGCGACATCCGTCGTTATTTCATTTCCCACGAGGAGGCTGGGCAGCTCTGTCTGCTGGCCTGCTTCCTCGGGCTGAATCGGGACGCCTTTTTCCCCAAAATGAGCAAGGAACGACACCTGGTCACCTTTCCCGAGATCGCCACCATGATCCTCGACGATCACGATTTGGAGCCGTTGCTGTCGGCCTCGGAGGACGAGGCCCGGCGCATGGTCGGCCGCGTCCCCGGAAAATGGCCCTGCCATTTCACGCCATCCGACACCACCGGGGAAAAGCCGGTGGAGGAGTTCTTCAGCGATGACGACGACCTCGACCTGGAGCGCTATCGCACCATCGGAGTGGTCCGTGGGGTACACGGGGAACTGGCCTCCATCGACCGCTGTCTCACGGCCATCGAGGACATCCGGCGTGCCGATAGCTGGTCGAAGGAAGAGGTGATTCGCGCGATACGCATTGCCGTCCCCGAGCTCAGCCACGACGAAAAGAACCGCAGTCTCGACGAGAAAATGTAGATGGAACCCCCGGCAGTCCGCACCGAAACCGTTTCACCGGCTCTGACCGACGGGATCACCGAGGCCGTCGCCTCGGTCCTGCCCGGCCCTGCGGTATTGCACGAGCCCGAACTGGCCGGCAACGAATGGGCCTACGTCAAGGAATGCCTCGACACCGGCTGGGTTTCGTCGGCAGGTGCCTATGTGGACCGCTTCGAGGCCATGCTCGCCGATTACACCGGCGCCGCACACGCCATCGCCACCGTCAACGGCACCGCCGCCCTGCACGCCTGCCTGTTGCTCGCCGGAGTCGAAGCGGGCGACGAGGTCATCGTCCCGGCGCTCACCTTCGTCGCCACCGCCAACGCGGTCGCCTATTGCGGCGCAACACCCCACTTCGCCGACAGCGAGGAGCGCACCCTGGGCCTCGATGCGGCAAAACTGGCCGCCCATCTCGACGACGTCGCGGACGCGTCCGCTGGCGGGTGCGTCAACCGCCACACCGGGCGCCGCATCGCCGCCGTCGTCTGCATGCACACCTTCGGCCACCCGGTAGACCTGGACCCGCTGCTCGACGTTTGCCGCCGCCATGGCCTGCCCCTGATCGAGGACGCCGCCGAGTCCTTGGGCTCCACGTACAAGGGGCGCCACACCGGCACCGACGGTGTCCTCGGAGCACTGAGCTTCAACGGCAACAAGATCGTCACGACCGGTGGCGGCGGCGCCATCCTCACCAATGACCCGGAATTGGCGAAGGCAGCCAAGCATCTGACGACGACGGCCAAGGAGGCCCACCCTTGGGAATTCGTCCACGACCGTGTCGGCTACAACTACCGCATGCCCAACCTCAACGCCGCGCTTGGCTGCGCCCAGCTCGAACAGTTGCCCGGCATCCTTGAGCGTAAACGGCGCCTCGCCGCCGCCTACCGCGACGCCTTTGCCGGTCTCGACGGCGTCCGCCTCTTCGCCGAGCCCGACTTCGCGCACAGCAACTACTGGCTCAACGTCCTGCTGCTGGACCGCGCCCACGCCGGCGAGCGCGACACGGTCCTCGACCGGTGCGCCGCGGCCGGCTACGGCGCCCGACCGGCCTGGCGCCCCATGCACCACCTGCCCATGTACAAAGTCGGCCCGCGCATGGACCTTTCCGTCGCCGAGGCCCTTTACCAACGGGCCGTCAATCTGCCCAGCAGCGCCTGTTTGGCGCCCCCCGCCCATGACTAGGCGCAGGATTTGTGTGGTCACCGGCAGCCGGGCCGAGTACGGGTTGCTGTTCTGGCTGCTCAAGGAGATCGAGGCCGATCCCGAGCTCGAGCTGCAGCTGGTGGTCACGGGCATGCACCTGTCGCCCCGCTTCGGCCTGACCCGACGGGTCATCGAGGACGACGGATTCGCAATAAGCGAGCAGGTGGACATGAACCTCAACGGCGATTCGGCGACCGACGTGGCCAAAGCCATGGCCCGTGGCACCGCCGGCATGGCCGAGGCTATGGCACGGCTGCGGCCGGACCTGGTGGTCGTCCTCGGCGACCGCTTCGAAATCCAGCCGGCCGTGGTCGCCGTCGTCGTCGCCTCGATTCCCGTTGCCCACATCCACGGAGGCGAGCTTACCGAGGGCGCCATCGACGACGCCATGCGCCACGCCATCACCAAGATGGCCCACCTTCACTTCGTCGCCGCCGAGCCCTACCGGAACCGGGTCATCCAGATGGGCGAAAGCCCCGAGCGGGTATTTACCGTCGGCGCTCCCGGTCTCGATAATGTTGCCCGGCTGGAACTGATGGACCGGGCGGCGCTGGAGGCCGACCTCGGCTTTCCACTACGCGACGGCTTCTTGCTCGTCACCTATCACCCGGTGACCCTGGACACCGGCACCCAGGACTCGGCTATTGGCGAGCTGATGGCCGCTCTCGACGACTTTCCCGACCGCACGGTCCTGATCACCGGCGTCAACGCCGACCCCGGCCACGACGCCATCGCCCGCGCCATGACCGACTACGCCGCAACCAATCCGGATCGGGTTCATCTCGCCACCTCGCTGGGACAGCGCCGCTATTTGAGCGCCCTAAGGCATTGCGCCGCGGTGATCGGCAACTCGTCGAGCGGCATCATCGAAGCGCCGGCGCTGGGAACCCCGACCGTGAACGTTGGCGAGCGCCAACGGGGCCGCCTCAAGGCCTCCTCCGTCATCGACTGCGAAGATAAACGCGACGCCATCGTCGCCGCGGCCCGCCGCGCCCTGGCGGGGCGATCGACGGCAGCCGAGGGGACGCTTCCGTCCCCCTACGGCATCCCTGGCGCCAGTGCCAGGATCAAGGAAATCCTCAGCAGCTTCCCCCTCGAAGGCCTGCTCGTGAAACGGTTCCACGACCTTCCGGTAGCCTCGTGACCGCAGCCCCAACCCACGAAGATCGCGTCTACGTGATCGCCGAGGCCGGAGTCAACCACAACGGCGACCCGAACATCGCCATGGCATTGGTCGCCGCCGCCGCCGAGGCAGGCGCTAACGCCGTCAAGTTCCAGACTTTCGCCGCCGACGCCCTGGTAACCGAGGACGCGCCCAAGGCCGCCTATCAGGAATCATCCACCGGCACGGACGAAACCCAGCTCGCCATGCTGCGCCGCCTCGAACTGCCGCGAGAGGCGCATAAAACCCTGATCGCCGCCTGCCTCGAGCGGAGCATCGACTTTCTCTCGACGCCCTTCGATATCGAGAGCCTGCGTTTTCTTACCGCCGACCTTGGCCTGTCGACCATCAAGCTGGGTTCCGGCGAGGTCACCAACGCACCCCTCCTTCTGGCCGCTGCCCGCACCGGCCGCAACATCTTCCTGTAGACCGGCATGAGCACCTTGGAGGAAGTGGACCACGCCCTCGGCGTGCTCGCTTTCGGCTACGCCAGCACGGCGGCACGGCCATCCCGCACGGCATTCAAGAAAGCGTTCGCCTCCGCCAAGGGACGCCGGGCCCTGGCCGGGAAAGTGACGCTGCTCCATTGTACGAGTGAGTATCCGGCCCCGGTTTGCGACGCCAACCTGCGGGCCATGGAAACCATGGCCCAGACCTTCGGGCTGCCGGTCGGCCTGTCCGACCACAGCGAGGGAATTGTCGTCTCCATCGCCGCGGCGGCCCGCGGCGCCCGTCTGATCGAAAAACATTTCACCCTCGACTGCGCTCTTCCCGGTCCCGATCACAAGGCATCCCTTGAGCCACCTGAGCTCGGCGAGCTTGTCGCCGGCATCCGCGCCGTCGAGGTGGCGCTCGGCAGCGGCGTCAAGGCACCGACACCCTCGGAAGCAGGCAACATCGAAATCGCCCGCAAGAGCCTTGTCGCCCTATGTTCCGTCCGTGCCGGCGAAACCTTCACCGAGGATAACCTGGGTGTGAAAAGGCCCGGCAGTGGCGCCTCGCCCATGGACTACTGGGACTGGCTGGGCCGCCCGGCGGATCGCGATTACGCGATGGATGAGGTCATCCAACCATGACCAGGCCGGTGATCGTGATTGGGGCAGGAGGCCACGCGTAGGTCGTGATTGACGCCCTCAAATGCGACAACCACGAGATCCTGGGAGCGGTCGACTCGGACCCCGGCACACACGGCGAGGCGATCCTCGGCTTTCCCGTCATCGGCGACGACAGCGTGGTGCTCGGCCATGCGCCGGGAGACGTCCTGCTCGCCAACGGCATCGGCTCGACTGGCGACACCGGCCCCCGCCGACGTATCTTCGAGGCCTTCAAGGACAAGGGCTACACCTTCATGACCGTCGTCCATCCATCCGCCGTGGTCGCTGCCGACGTGGTGCTCGGCGAGGGCGCCC
>JAJFIG010000008.1 GCA_021775195.1 Rhodospirillales bacterium
TGGCCGGTGCCCCCGGCGGTACCGATCTCACCGATGATGGCGAGAATCAGGTCCTTGGCAGTGACCCCGACGGGCAGTTCGCCGTCGACGGTGACGCGCATGTTCCGGGCCGGCTTTTGCAGCAGCGTCTGGGTGGCGAGCACATGCTCGACCTCGGACGTGCCGATGCCGAACGCCAGGGCACCGAAGGCTCCGTGGGTCGCGGTATGGGAATCGCCGCAAACGGTGGTGGTTCCGGGCAAGGTGAACCCCTGCTCGGGTCCGATGATGTGGACGATTCCCTGACGGGGGTCGTTCATATCGAACAGAGGAACGCCGAAGTCCTCGCAATTGCGGCTCAGGGCCTCGACCTGGATCCGCGCTTCCTCGTCGTCGATGCCCGCCGAGCGGTCGGTGGTGGGGACGTTGTGATCGGCGACGGCGAGGGTCGCGTCGGTGCGGTGCACCTTGCGCCCGGTGGCCCGAAGACCATCGAAGGCCTGCGGGCTGGTGACCTCGTGCACCAGATGGCGGTCGACATAGAGCAGACAGGTACCGTCATCCTGCACGGTTACGAGATGGCTTTCCCAGATCTTGTCGAACAGCGTACGGGGTTTGGCCATGAAATGTGTTCCTCCCGGTCGAGCCGGCCCGCACCACGGCGGCCGGCATCAGAAATTCAAGCCTCGGTCGCATCCTCCTGAGAGGTCTGGTCGTCGGCCTCCGCTGCCTCGGGCTCGGGCGCTTTTTCCGGCGCCGGCTTGGACCGCTTGGCGGCGACGGCGGCGGCGGCGGCGGCCTTGGCTTCCTCGAATCCCTTGCGGTCCCTGGCGTTGAGCTTGGCCGCGTAGCCGTCGGTCTGTTCGGCGATCCGTGCCCGCTTGCCGGTAAGCCCGCGCAGGTAATAGAGCTTGGCCCGGCGGACGTCGCCGCGGCGGATCACCTCGATACCGGCGATAGACGTCGCATAGAGTGGGAATACCCGCTCCACGCCCTCGCCATAGGACAGCTTGCGGACGGTGAAAGACCCGTTCAGGCCGCGGTTGGAGCGGGCGATGCAGACGCCCTCGAAGGCCTGGACACGCTCGCGCGATCCCTCCACGACCTTGACACTGACCCGCACCGTGTCTCCGGGCCTGAACTCGGGGATGGGCCGTTCAGCGACGAGCTTTTCGACCTGCTCTTTTTCGAGTTCCTCGATGACGTTCATGGCGTTCACTTCCTTGTCACAGGGTTTGTCATATCGACGGCCGGTCGCCCGGCGCGGCGTTCTCATTCCTAGCGGCGGTGTACCGAGACCACAGTTCGGGGCGTCGTTCCCGCGTGACGGTCTCGGCCTGGTCCCGGCGCCAGGCGTCAATTTTCTCGTGGTGCCCGGAAACCAGTACCTCGGGCACCGCCCGGTCCTGCCATACCTGAGGCCGGGTATAATGGGGATACTCCAGGAGCCCCCGCTCGAAACTTTCCTCCGTCAACGACTCGGCGCGTCCGACGACCCCGGGTAATAGCCGGATACAGGCGTCGATGAGCGCCGTTGCCGCCGGCTCTCCACCGGAGAGAACGAAATCACCGAGGCTGATTTCCTCGACCCGGCGTGCGTCAAGGACCCGCTGGTCCACTCCCTCGTAACGGCCGCACAAAAGGACCACTCCCGGACCCCGGGCCAGTTCGCCGACACGCGCCTGGGTCAGGAGACGGCCGCGGGGCGTCAGGTAGATCAGCGGGGTCGCCGGCCCGGATTCCTCGACGGCCTTTCCGATCGCCGCGTCGATCACATCCGGGCGCATGACCATTCCGGGACCGCCGCCGAAGGGCGCGTCGTCCACGGTTTGGTGTTTATCGCGCGCAAACTCGCGAATGTCTACCGTTTCCAATCCCCAGATACCGGCCCCGAGAGCCTGCCCGGCAAGGCTCAGCCCCAGCGATCCCGGAAACATTTCGGGAAACAGGGTCAAAACCCTGGCATTCCATATGGGTCTCACTTCAGCCACTGTCTATGCCTCGTTCTCGTTCCCGGCCGCCTCCGTTGGCGGCGTTTCGGACCCGTCAAGCAGGCCGGGCTGCGGATCGACAACCATCGACCCGCCGGCCAGATCCACTTCGGGCACGGCGGCACGGGTAAAGGGCACCATCACCGCACCGCCGGCCTCGTCTTCGATCTCGACAACGGCGCCGGCGCCGAAATCATGAACGGCCCGCACCGTGCCCAGTTCGCCGCCGCCAACCAGGCGGGCGCGAAGCCCGACCAGGTCGTCGTGGTAGTATTCCTCCTCGCCCGCATCCGGTAGTGCCGTCCGTAGCACATAGAGGCGCCGGCTCTTCAATGCCTCGGCGGCATCCCGGTTGTTCACCCCGGCAACGCGGGCGATCACGTTCCCCTTGGCGTGACCGACGACCCGGAGTTCGAACATCGGCTTGCCGGTCTCGTCGCAAAGGGGGCCGTAGGCGGCAACATCGTCGGGATCCATGGTGAAACTCTTGATCCTGAGGTCGCCGCCCAGGCCCCGTGCGCCGACGATGATGCCGACACAGACAAGGCCGGAAACCGGTTTATCCCCTTCAATCGCCATTTCACCCCTGGGCATCGCTCCTGGTTCAGCCTTCCGCCTTGTCCTTGTCCGCCTCGTCCTTGTCCGCGTCGCCGGCCGGAGCTTCCTCGGCGGGCGCTTCCGCAGCCGCTTCCTCGGCCGGGGCTTCCGCTGCCGGGGCTTCCGCTGCCGGGGCTTCCGCCGCCGCTTCCTCGGCTGGGGCTTCCTCGGCTGGGGCTTCGGCGGCTGGGGCTTCCTCGGCTGGGGCTTCCTCGGCTGGGGCTTCCTCGGCTGGGGCTTCCTCGGCTGGGGCTTCCTCGGCTGGGGCTTCGGCGGCCGGCGCTTCCTCGGCCGGGGCTTCGGCGGCTGGGGCTTCCTCGGCTGGGGCTTCCTCGGCCGGGGCTTCCTCCGCCGGCGCCTCCTCCACTGGTGCCTCCGGGGCCGGCTTTTCGGCTTCGGCCTTCTTGGCCGCCGCCGCCTTCTCGGCCTCCTTCATCCGTTCGATGGTCTTGGCCCTGGGCTTGTCCTTCTTGGTCTGCTCGGGGATTGCCGGCACATCGACCATTCCGGCGTGGCCGAGAAACCGGGCAACCCGGTCCGTCGGCTTGGCGCCAACGCCGAGCCAGTACTTGATGCGTTCGTCCTTGAGGACGATGCGTTCGGGATGATCCCGGGCCACCATGGGATTGTAGGTCCCCACCCGCTCGATAAACCTGCCGTCACGGGGACTGCGGGAATCGGCGATAACAATGCGATAAAAGGGGCGCTTCTTGGCGCCGCTTCGGGACAAGCGAATTTTCAGTGCCATATCGCTGCGTGTTCCTTTTCCTGATCGGTAGTTCCAGAATTAAGTCCGTGTTTGCATAAAACCGTCAACGCATGGGCGGCATGAGGCCGGGCGGCAGACCGCCGCGCATCATGCCCTTTTTTCCCAATTTGCCCATTTTCTTCATCATCGTCGCCATCTGCTTGTACTGCTTCAAAAGGCGATTGACCTCCTGCACCGAGGTACCTGAACCGGCGGCGATGCGCCGGCGCCGCGAACCGTTGAGGAGCTTGGGGTTGCGGCGCTCGGGCGGGGTCATGGAGGAGATGATGGCCTGTTGATGGGCGATGGCCTTGTCGTCGACGTTGGCATCCGCCATCTGGCGCTTCATCTTGCCGATGCCCGGCAGCATACCGAGAAGGCCCTTGATATCGCCCATCTTGCGCAGTTGATTCAATTGGTCGCCGAGATCCTCGAGGGTGAACTGGCCCTTCATCGCCTTGGCGGCGACTTTCTCGGCTTCATCCTTGTCGATGGTCTCGGCGGCCCTCTCGACGAGGCCGACAACGTCGCCCATGCCAAGGATGCGCCCGGCGATCCGTTCGGCCTGGAAGGTCTCGAGGGCATCCAGTTTCTCGCCCACACCCATCAGCTTGACGGGACACCCGGTCACGGCGCGCATGGAGAGCGCGGCACCGCCGCGGGCGTCACCGTCGACGCGTGACAGGACGATGCCGGTGATGCCGACCTTGTCGTGGAATTCCTTGGCGACGTTGACCGCGTCCTGGCCGGTCAGGGCGTCGGCGACGAGCAGGGTCTCGGTGGGGCGGGCGATATCGCGCACCTGAGCCACTTCGGTCATCAGTTCCTGATCGATATGCAGCCGGCCCGCCGTGTCGAGGACGACGACGTCGTAGCCTTCGCGCCGGCCCATGTCCATGGCCCGCCTGGCGATCGCCAGCGGCTGTTCGCCAAGCACCGCGGGAAGGGTGGCGACCCCCGACTGCTCCCCGAGCAGGGCGAGTTGCTGTTGGGCCGCCGGCCGGTAAACGTCGAGGGACGACAGCAACACCTTCTTCTTTTCGCGCTTGGTCAGCCACAGGCCGAGCTTGGCGGAGGTGGTGGTCTTGCCCGACCCCTGGAGGCCGACCATGAGGATCGCTGCCGGCGGACTGCCGGCCAGATTGATGGCGCCGTCGTCGGTGGCGAGGATCTCGACCAGGTGATCGTGGACGATCTTGACCACCATCTGTCCCGGGGTGACGCTACGCAGAACCTCCTGGCCGAGGGCGCGCTCGCGGACGGCTTCGACGAAGTCCTTCACTACCGGCAGGGCGACATCGGCTTCGAGCAGGGCGACGCGGACCTCGCGCAGGGCAGCCGAAATGTCGGTCTCGCCGAGGGCGCCCCGTTTCTTCAGGCGCTCGAAAATGTCACCCAGTTTTGTGCTCAGACCGTCAAACATGTCGCCGTGCTTCGCATCAGGTTACGGACGGGTACCAAACTGTCGACCCGGTGTCATGGTGCCCGGGGCCACCGCCCCAAAAAGGCAAAAAAGAAGCGAAAAACGCCAGTGCGCGAAACTCGCGGACTGGCGGCGCCCCTGGAGGCGTCGGTTCAGGCGGCGCACTCTATGGACGCCGGCGCGGGGTGTCAAGTCACGGGGTTGCGCAACAACGGGCTCGCACAAAAGTGAGCGGACGAAGTATGACGTAATTGTGTATATTGATGGTGATGCCGGTATCTGCTTGTGGTATACCGTATACGCAACCGGTCCAATAATACCGAGGCGAACGCAACTGCCTAAGCCAGCAGGGGGGGTCCCACACGGCGAAGGGGCAATTGGAAAGATTCCGTGATGTGATCGCGGAGTTTTCGAGCGTTGGTGGCTTTGGAGTCAGGGCAGGTCGAAAGACAAAAACAAAAAAGGGATTGCTTCGCATCATGAAGAAAAGCACTACGAAAGGAACACCCGACTCCATCGATAAATACGTGGGGTCGCGTGTCCGTGGCCGGCGTGTCGGGCTTGGCATGAATCAAACACGGCTCGGTCAGTCGATCGGCGTGACGTTTCAGCAAGTACAGAAATACGAGAACGGCACCAACCGGGTCAGCGCCGGCAACCTGTTCAAGATTGCCAAGGCCATGGGCGTCGACGTTGCCTATTTTTACGAAGGCATACCCGAATCCGTGGTCAAGGGTAGCGTGCGGAAAGGCGGTGGTCTCTCGGACCAGCCGGTGGTCGAGTTCGAAACCGACCCGACCCGGTCCCGTGAAGCCATCAAGCTCATGCACAACTACTATCGGATCGACGAACCGGAAGTACGGAAACGGCTGTTCCAATTCGTCAAGGCACTGGCGACGTCGAGAAAAGCCCGCTAACGATCCCCTACGCCGGGAAGCCGGTGGATAGGGGTTGGCCGGTGGCGGATGTCACCGGCGAACGGCGTTGCGTGACGGCAACACCCGTGCCATCGTGACCGACGGGTAACGACTCCGTCCAATCAACCGGCATGCCGACGGGCGGTGTCCGCGGCGTTTCGCCATGCCCGGAAGAAAGAGGCAGAGGATGGACTTCCAGCGCATCCAGGACGCCGTCGCGGCCACCGGCCTGATGTGCCGGGGCGGTTTCCACCCTCATCCCGATGACGGCGTGCCCGGGGAGCCGGGAACCCTCGTCATCGTCGGCAATGCCGGCCCCGACATGTGGCAGGCGTTCAGTGCCGGGCGGTGGGAAGAAACCGCGCCAATGAACGGCTGGACGTCGCGGGTCCTGGGCCGGGTTGCCGCGGATGTGGGCGCAAGCGTTCTATTCCCCTTCGACGGGCCACCCTACCTGCCGTTCCAGCGCTGGGCCCAGCGTGCCGATGCCGTGTTTCCGTCGCCCCTGGGACCCTTCGTCCACCCTGATTTCGGTCTCTGGCATGCCTATCGGGGTGCCCTTGCGTTCACGGAAGAACTGACCCTGCCGTCCCGGGACGAGAGGCCGAGCCCGTGCGATTCCTGCGACGACAGGCCGTGTCTGACCACGTGTCCGGTGCAGGCCTTCGAGATCGGTCGCTATGACGTGCCGGCCTGCGCCCGCCATATCGCGTCCCCGGCCGGCGCCGATTGCATGGACCACGGGTGCCGGGCACGGCGGGCCTGCCCCATCGGCCAGGACTACGCCTACGCCACCGCCCAGGCGCGATTCCACATGGATCATTTCCTCGACGCCCACGGCCCCGGCTGAGGCGGGCAATTCCCTCGAAACCTGTGGACTTCTCGCGTTTGCGGGCCATATTAGGTCGATTATGACCGCTCCTTCATTCATCAAGATGCACGGTCTGGGCAACGATTTCGTTGTCATCGACGTGCGCCGGACACCGGTGCCGATCGATCAGGGCCAGGCCCGCGCCATCGCCGACCGGCGCACCGGCGTCGGCTGTGACCAGTTGATCATCATCGAGCCGCCGGCCAACGGCCTGGCCGACGTGACCATGCGCATCCGCAATGCCGACGGCAACGAGGTCGAGTCCTGCGGCAACGCCGCCCGCTGCATCGCGGCGATGATCATGCAGGAGAAGGGCACCGACCACGCCGTCATCGACACCGAGGCGGGGCTGCTAGACGCCGAGGCCCTGGGCCAGGGACTGATCGCCGTCGACATGGGTGAGGCGCGTCTGGACTGGCGGGACATTCCCCTGGCCGAAGCCGTGGACACCCTGCATCTGAATATCGAGGCGGGGGTTCTAAAGAATCCGGTGGCAGTGGGCATGGGCAACCCCCACGCCGTCTTCTTCGTCGACGACGCCCTGGAGGTACCACTGGAGGATCTGGGTCCCGTGGTCGAGCACCACGCCCTGTTTCCCCAATTCACCAATGTCGAGGCGGCGCAGGTGATATCGGAAAGCGAAATACGCCTCAGGGTCTGGGAACGGGGCGTCGGCATCACCCGGGCCTGCGGCACCGGCGCCTGCGCCACCCTGGTCGCCGCCAACCGGCGCGGACTGACGGGGCGGACCGCCGAAGTCGTCCTCGACGGCGGCCGCATTCGCATCGAGTGGCTGCCCGACAACCACGTCCTGATGACCGGTCCCGCCGCGATCAGTTTCACCGGGACCCTGGACCCGTCCCTCCTGGCATGAGCCGGACCGCCATGGCCGACCCCCGCGTCATCACCCTTGGCTGCCGACTGAACACGTTCGAGTCGGCGGTCATGCGGACCAACGCCGAGGCCGCCGGCCTGTCGGATACGGTGATCGTCAATACCTGCGCGGTCACGGCCGAGGCCGTGCGCCAGGCCCGGCAGACCATCCGCCGGGCGCGGCGCGAGCAGCCGGGAGCCCGGATCATCGTCACCGGCTGCGCCGCGCAGCTCAGGCCCGACACCTTCGCCGCCATGCCGGAAGTGGACCGGGTGATGGGCAATGCCGAAAAAATGGATCCCCGCCAACTGGGCGAAGCCGATGGCGAGCGTATTGTTGTGTCCGACATCATGGAGGCGCGGGAAATCGCGGGAAACCTGATCGACAGCCCCCTGCTCGACGATTTCGGCATCCGTACGCGGGCCTTCGTTCAGGTGCAGCAGGGATGCGATCACCGCTGCACTTTCTGCATCATCCCCTTTGCCCGCGGCCCCAACCGCAGCGTGCCGGAAGAGCGCATCGTCGAACAGGTCCGCCGGCTGGTCGGCAACGGCTACGTCGAGATGGTCCTGACCGGCGTCGACGTGTCGTCCTACGGCCACGACCTCCCGGGCCAGCCGACCCTCGGCGATATGGCGGAGCGGCTGCTGGCCGATGTGACCGGCCTGAAGCGCCTGCGCCTGACCTCGCTGGACCCAGCGGTGACGGATGAGGCCCTGTTCCGGCTGCTGGCGGAAGAGCCCCGTTTCATGCCCCATCTGCACCTCAGCCTTCAGGCCGCCGACGACATGGTGCTGAAGCGGATGAAGCGGCGCCATACCCGCCGGGACGTGGTCGAGCTGTGCCGGAGGGCGCGGGCGGCGCGGGCCGACGTGGTCTTCGGCGCCGACCTGATCGCCGGCTTCCCGACGGAAACCGATGCCATGTTCGCCAACACGGTCTCGGCGATCGAGGAGATGGGCCTGACCTACCTTCACGTCTTTCCCTATTCGTCGCGGGCGGGGACGCCGGCGGCAAACATGCCGCAGGTCCCCAAGACCCTGCGCGCCGAGCGGGCGGCGGCCCTGCGGTCGGTGGGGGACGCGGCGCGCAACCGGTTTTTCGAAAGCCGCATCGGGGCCAGGGCGGAGGTTCTGGTGGAGAAGGAACGGCTCGGCCACTGCCAGCATTTCGCCCCCGTGCACCTGGGATTCGATGCCCGGCCCGGCGCCATCGTCCAGACCCGCATCGACCGCGTGACCGACGACCGCCTGGTGGGAAGCCGGGCGGCATGAACGACACACCCGAGGACAAGCAGGGCGGCTGGCTGGGACGGCTGAAACGCGGGCTCGGCCGCTCCTCGGCCAAGCTTGCGGGCGGCATCACCGACCTGTTCAAGAAGCGCAAGCTGGACGATGCCGCGCTCGAGGAACTGGAGGACCTTCTGATCACCGCCGACCTGGGGGTGGGGACGGCGGGGAAAATGGTGCAATCCCTGGCCGACAAGCGGTTCGGACAGGAAGTCACCGACGAGGAGGTGCGCGGCGTCTTCGCCGACGCCATTGCCACCATCCTGGAGCCCGTGGCCAAGCCATTGGTCATCGATGAGGCGTTGAAACCCCACGTGATCCTGGTCTGCGGGGTCAACGGCAGCGGCAAGACCACCACCATCGGCAAGATGGCCAAACAATTGAAGGACGAAGGGCGCTCGGTGATGCTGGCCGCCGGCGATACCTTCCGCGCCGCCGCCATCGAGCAGCTGCAGGTCTGGGGCGAGCGGGCCGCCTGTCCGGTTATCGCCGGTAAGCCGGGCAGCGACGCCGCCAGCCTGGCCTACGACGCCCTGGACAGGGCAAGGGCCGAAAGCGCCGATGTCCTGCTGATCGACACCGCCGGACGCCTGCAAAACAAGACTGACCTGATGGCGGAACTGCAGAAGATCGTCCGGGTGCTGCGCAAACTGGACGAGACGGCGCCCCATGACTGCCTGCTGGTGATGGATGCCACCGTGGGTCAGAACGCCCACAGCCAGGTCGAGGTCTTCCAGTCCATCGTCGGGGTCACGGGGCTGGCGGTGACCAAGCTGGACGGGTCGGCCAAGGGTGGCGTCGTGGTGGCGCTGGCAGAAAAATTCGGCGTGCCCGTCCACGCCGTCGGTGTCGGCGAGTCCATCGACGACCTGCATCCCTTCGAGGCCCGGGCCTTCGCCCGTGGCCTTTTAGGGCTCTAGAGCCCTATCCGGCCAAATGGAACCATTTGACCGGGATGATTTTGTGCCGTGGTTAGGCGCGGGTCGCATGCCGATGCAGGGCATCGGCAAAGAGACGCAACGACGCCACGGCGCAAAAGCACCCGGCCTCCGGTGGGGTAAATC
>JAJFIG010000071.1 GCA_021775195.1 Rhodospirillales bacterium
CCGTCGGTCGGCGCCTCGCTGGTGAAGACGGCGCGGTAGCGTCCTGGTGGCCGGGCCTCCTCGATAAGGCGCCCGGGGGCCACGGCGCGCTGCCCCTCCGGGACCTCGACGTCGAGGCGGTAGGTGAAAAGGCCGCCCTCCGGCCATGGGTACCAGCCCGACCCGGCGGGCAGGAAGCCGCCGTCGGGTCCCGCCGCCGCTCTGCCCGAGCCCCACGCCGGGGAATCCTTGGCGAGGGGCCCGAGGCGGCCGCGGTAGGAGACCGCAACCACATGGTCGCCGGAGCGGCCGAGGTCGATCCGCAATTCGTCGGCATGGCGCCGGGGTGATACGGGCTGCCCGTCAACGGTCACTTCGGTGACGGAAAATTCGGGGGACAGACGGAAGGCGGTGGGACCGCTACCGGTCATGCGTACCGCGTCGCGGGCGGAAACCTCTCCTGTTGCCGGGTCGAGGCGCACGGCGATGTCGTGGTGGGAATTCCCGCCGCCGGCGTCCGCCGGGCCGCCGGCAAGGGTCCAGACGAGAAGGATCGTGGGCAGGAGTCGGATCATTATTCGCCGGACGGGAACTTGGCGACGACCTCCATGGTCTCGTCGCTCCGCTTGATCTTGAGCGGCAGCCAGGTTCCCGGCGACTGGCGTTTGACGATGGCGATGAGCTGCACGGTCTTGGTGATGTCGCGGCCGGCGGCGTTAACGATCAGGTCGTCCTTGGCGAGGCCGGCGGTCTCGGCGACGCTGCCTTCGACCACCTGTATGATACGGATGCCGCCATCGTCGTTCCTGATTCTGACACCCAGCAACGGTCCGGGCCTGCGCAACGGTGCCTGCGGCGCATCGACGCCGAAAACGACGTCGGCGACGCTGGAACCGTCCGGCGGCGCGAGATCATCACAGTGGTCATCCGGGTCCCAGGGCAGAAGGGTAGCGGCGCCGGTTATGCCGAGATCGGTCAGCTGATGGGCGATGCCGAAACCGTAGTGCAGATGGCCGCGGCCGACGATGCCGACGACAAGCGGCTGTCCCTCGGTCCGGCGGGCGGTGGCCAGGCCTTCGGCCATTGCCCGGTCCCAGGTCTGCATGGCGGCGACGAACTTGAGGTAGTCCGGGTCGTCGAGCTCCGGAATGACCAGGTCCTTCGGTTTCTCGGTGTCGCCGTGATTGCCCTTCTGGTTCTCGTGTTCGGCGTAGACTCTCGCGTGGTAGCTGAGAAACGCCGGCGTCGGCGGCGCCGGATCGCCGATGCCCTCGCGGGCGTCGACGGGAACGTCCTTCCAGCCATCCTTGCGGACCAGCTCTATGAGTTCCCTACCGACGTTCAAGGCGACCATGGGGATGCGATTCTGGCGGGCGAAATGGAATAGGGGCATGTAAAGCCCCGGATTGAAGCGCCAGACCCGGAACCAGTCGGTCTCCTTGAGGAAATCCGCATCGCTGAGCTCGCCCTGGACCCAGCGGTCGAGAACCGGTTGAACACTTCGCGGAAAGGCCTCGAAACCCAAAACCATGTTGGGATTGCGCCCGTGCAGGGCGGCGATGGTATGGAGCTGCCAGCGGTGATGTTCGGGGTTGGTGTGGGTCTCGCCGAGAAGCACGATGGGCCGTCCGGCCATATCGCTGACCAGCCCGTCGTGGGCGATGGGGGTGGCGGAGGCCGGCGTGCGCCATTGTCCCGCCGGAACACAGACCTCGCTGGTATCCTCGTGGGGGTGGCTGGCCGCGGGAAGAGTGCAGGCGGTGATGAACAGAAGACCGAAGAGGCTTAGGAAAATTGGGCGCATGCGCGTCGTTCCTGATCCTGCCGAAAACCGGCGGCGGGCAACCGGCGCCGTGCGGGCGCTTGGCCACGGCGGCAGGTTGAAGCAAACTCGTGCGGACCCTCCAATTAGGCTATCCACCGGGGCGCATCAAGTCCGTAATTAGACCGGGAGAAGCTGCCGGCAGCAAGAACAGGCGGCGGACGCGGGGCCCCCAAGTGGCCGATACACACGTGGAATTGCCGGAATCGAGTATTAGCGGAGATCAGTTGCGGGGCTTGGCGCCGGCGGCGGCGGGTGCGATGTTGCCGTACCCTTCCTGGCTGGCGATGGGCGATTGTTCGTCGGTGACGATGTTGACGAACATTCCAGCGATCGCGATCCAAAAGACGACGGAAATTACGACCGAAAACGCGAGGGCGGCGCGCCGCGACAATAATTGCGTTTTCATACTCCTACCAATTCATCTCGGGGATTCCCCCCCCGGACCGGAAGAATCCCGTTTCCACCCAATTTCCGACGGCTTTGCCTCGCCTTCGGTTTTCTATTTTCCGCTCTGTTCGCGCCACGGTTGATCGACTTTACCGAGGTCCGACGGGCGCCATTGAGCGGCTTTCTTATAAGACACGCAAGAATCGTGCCAGTTCTTATTTTTCAATGGCTTAATGTGCCAATCGTGGAAAAGGGGTTAAAAAGTGTAAGGTTTTCCTCACAGGTTCAACCGCCCGAATTGACGAAAAAGCGGGACCGAGCGGATTTTTCCTTTTGTATTAATTTGTTATAGAGATTTTTGTGGTCGTTCGGAGTTGTAAAGAATTCCGACACTTTACAGGTCGATTTACTAGGGATATGGTCCTATTAACTATTTTATCAAGTTATTTCAATGGGCTATCAAAGTATGAGCAGAAAAAATATTGTAAAGAATTCCGACACTTCTTGTGCTCGGCGGTACGGACCGGGCCCTGAATTTCTTGTTTGCCTCGCCAGGTCACAATGGGGGCCGGCGGTGCCCGTCGGTGGGACGACTCGACGCCAGCGTGTAGGTGGCAAATACCTCCCGACCCGGAGCCGGTCGTGAAGGAGTTCATGGATAGCCCTGAACGAAGCACTGGACGGTGCAATCGGATTGACACGCGCGGTGGCAGCCGCTACCCACCGGGGAGTATCGAATCGGACCGCTGATAAAGGCATTCCGCCAAAAGACCATGACGACCAAGGGCGCCATCGCCGCCGGGCATCCCGAAACAGCCCGCGCCGCCGCGATCATTCTGGACGAAGGGGGGAACGCCTTCGATGCCGTGCTGGCGGCGCTATTGGCGGCGTGCGTCGCGGAACCGGTGTTGACGTCCCTGGGCGGCGGCGGGTTCCTGCTTGCCCGTCCCCGTGACGGCGAGCCGATGCTCTACGATTTCTTCGCCCAGACGCCGAAGATCGCCCTGCCGGAAACGGAAGTGGATTTCGTTCCCATCCTTGCCGACTTCGGCACCGCCCAGCAGGAATTCCATATCGGCATGGGCGCCATGGCGACGCCCGGCATGGTCAAGGGATTGTTCCGGGCCCACGCCGACCTCGGGACCATGCCCATGG
>JAJFIG010000072.1 GCA_021775195.1 Rhodospirillales bacterium
ACGGGGCGGCGGTGATTGGGGTTCGGTGGTCAGGCCATTCCTCCCCTACTCCTTCGGCTTCCACTCGCGGGCGAGTTTCTCGGCTTCGGCGATCTGGGCCGGGGTCATTTGCCTGGCGATTTCGTCGCGCCACTTGATCGACTTGTGGCGAATCCTGCCGGCGGGGGAATTCCTGGCCGCAAGGCTGTACCACATATGAGCCCGTACGTAGTCCCGGGGCACGCCATTGCCCTTCTTGTACATGATGGCGAGGTTGTGCTGGGCCTTCGGGTTTCCCTGCTCGGCGGCCTTGCGATACCAATTCACCGCCTCGAAATCGTCCTGGTCCACGCCCTGGCCGATGTGGTAGGCGACGCCGGTATTGTACTGGCCATCGGCGTCGCCCTGCTCGGCGGCCCTGCGATACCACATCGCCGCCTCGGCATGGTCCCGCAACACGCCCTGGCCCTTCTTGTACATGGTGCCGAGACTGTTCTGGGCAGCCGCGTTCCCCTGCCCGGCGGCGCTGCGATACCAGCGCGCCGCCTCGGTATCGTCCCGCGGGACGCCCTGGCCGGCACGGTACAGGAAGGCCAGATTGGTCTGGGCGTCGGCGTGTCCCTGCTCGGCAGCCCGGCGAAACCACTTCGACGCCTCGGCAAAGTCCTGCTCGACGCCCCGGCCCATGTGGTACATGACGCCGAGACTGCTCTGGCCATCGGCGTCGCCCTGTTCGGCGGCCTTGCGGTACCACTTGAACGCCTCGGCGTCGTCCTGCGGCACGCCGTGGCCACTATCGTACATGAAGCCGAGATTGTACTGGGCGGTCATGTCTCCCTGCTCGGCAAGGGGGCGCAATTCGCGCACCGCCGTTGCAAAGTCGCCGCGATTGTATGCCGCAACGGCTTCATCGAAGCCCGCCGACACCGGAAATACCGGACCGAGGATGGATGCGACGCAGACGGCCGCCAACAGGAGCGCGCGAGACATTGTCCCTCCGTCAAACACGACAAAATTTGCGGGGTTCGCGGGTGGGAGTCAAGGAACGGGGAGTTCGGGTCGCGGGCTGTCGCCATTGCGATCCCGATTCCCTGTTCCAAGACGGCGGCGCGGCGGGCATGATGGCATGGAGACCAACAGGCGCGGGCAATCGGACAATAGGGCATGGCGGATACGATGACCGTCTTCGACCGGGTGGCGGTGCGCCGGCACCGGGACCGGGCGGCGGCGGGGATCAGGGATCACGACTTCCTGTTCCGCGAAGCGGGGGAACGGCTGGCCGACCGGCTGGACGACATCAGCCGCGCCTTTCCGCTGGCCCTCGACCTGGGCTGCCATGGCGGCGAGCTGGGGCGGCTGCTGGCGGGACGGGGCGGGATCGAGACCCTGGTCCAGTGCGACCTGTCGCCGGCGATGGCCACCTGGGCCGGGGGGCTATCGGTGGCGGCGGACGAGGAATTCCTGCCCTTCGCCGGCGAGAAGTTCGACGCCATCCTGAGCTGCCTGAACCTGCACTGGGTCAACGACCTGCCCGGCGCCCTGGTTCAGGCGCGCCGCGCCCTGAATCCGGACGGGCTGTTCCTGGCGGCGATGCTGGGGGAGGATACCCTGATCGAACTGCGCCAGTCCCTGGCCGAGGCGGAGATCGCCGAGGAAGGCGGCCTGAGCCCCCGGGTATCGCCGTTCACCGACGTGCGCGACGCCGGCGCCCTGCTGCAGCGGGCCGGGTTCGCCCTGCCGGTCGTGGACAGCGACACGATCACCATATCCTACGCCGATCCCCTGCGGCTGCTGGGCGATCTCAGGGGCATGGGCGAAACCAACGCCGTCGCCGAACGGCGCAAGGGGTGCATGCGCCGGGCCACCCTGACGGCGGCGCTCGATCATTACCGGACGGCGTTCGGAGGCGACGACGGCCGGGTTCCGGCGACCTTTCAGGTGATCACCATGACCGCCTGGGCGCCCCACGAGTCGCAGCAGAAACCCCTCAGTCCGGGAAGCGCCAGGGAACGCCTGGCCGACGCCCTGGGGACGGCTGAGGCGGGCCCCGAGGACTAGAGAACTACTCGCTGAAGGCGGCGAGGACGGCGAGAGCTTCGTCGATGTCGGCGGCGGTGTGGTCGGCCGAGACCTGGAAGCGGATTTCCTCGTCGCCCCGGGGCACCACCGGGAAGTTGAGCCCGGTCGCAAGGATGCCGTTATCGCGCAGGTGGGCGACCAGGGCCGAGGTCCGGGCGGTGTCGCGGACCATCAGGGGAACCACCGGGTGAGGCCCGGCGATGGTTTCGAACCCGAGCCCGGTCAAACCGTCCTCGAAGCGCGCCGTCATGGCACTGAGGTGCTCCAGCAGCGCCCGGCCGCGGGGGCTGTCGATGATATCCAGGGCGGCGATGGCGGCGGCGGCCTCGCCGGGGGTGATGGGATTGGAATAGACGTAGAAGGGCGAGGTCTCGCGCAGGAAGCCGATGACCGTCCGGCTGGCCGCCACGTAACCGCCGTTGACGCCGATGGCCTTGCCCAGGGTCGCCACGAGAACGTCGATGCCGTCACATTCGGTGTGCTCCTCGGTGCCGCGGCCGGTGGCGCCCAGCGCGCCGACGCCGTGGGAATCGTCGACGACGACGAGGACGTTCTCGGCAAAGTTCCCGTCGTGCTTTCGCGCCAGGGCGACGATCTCGGGCAAGGGCGCGTGGTCGCCGCGCATGCTGAAAATGCCGTCGGTAACGACGACGGCCCGGCGGCAGGCCTTGGCGGCCAGGGCCAGGCACTGGTCGAGCTTGTCCATGGCCAGGTGGGGGTAAACGTGCTTTTCGGCGGGGCGGGACAGGCGCAGGGCGTTGATG
>JAJFIG010000073.1 GCA_021775195.1 Rhodospirillales bacterium
GCCTGTCCGAGGTGATCGACCTGATGACCAAGGAAGGCCACTCGCGCCTCCCCATCTACCGCGAGACCCTGGACGACGCCATCGGCATGGTTCACATCAAGGACGTCGTTGCCTGGCGCGGCGAGGACGAGGCCTTCGCCATCTCCAAGGTCATGCGCAAGATCCTCTTCGTCTCGCCGTCCATGCAGGTGCTGGAACTGCTTCTCGAGATGCGCGTGACCCGCTGCCACATGGCCCTGGTGGTCGACGAATTCGGTGGCGTCGACGGGTTGGTGACCATCGAGGACCTGGTCGAGGAAATCGTCGGCGAAATCGAGGACGAACACGACCGCGACGACGAACCCGACCTGATCCGCCGCCCCGACGGGACCTTCGACGCCACGGCGCGGGCGACCATCATCGCCCTCGAGGAGCGGGTCGGCACCATGGTCACCGACGACGAGCGCGAGGAGGTGGATACCCTGGGCGGGCTGGTGTTTTCCCTCGCCGGGCGGGTGCCCATCCGGGGCGAGCTCGTCAGTCATCCCTCGGGGTTGGAATTCGAGGTCCTGGACGCCGACCCCAGGCGCATAAAGCGCTTGCGGGTTCGTACCCGCGGGACGCCCGCGGCGGAACGGGACTGAGCCGCTTTTGACCGGCGAATCGGGCCGAAACGGGGCTGCGCCGCCCGCGGACTCCTCCGTTGCGGCGACGGGTCTCGCTGCCCTGCTGATACGCCTCGAACGAAGGCTCGGCGCAACCCGGGGCTGGCGCCGTGCCGGGCTGGCGGCCGTCCTCGGCGCCCTCGCCGCCGCCGCGCTGCCGCCGGCCCATGTGGTCATCGCCCTTGTTCCGGCCTTTGTCGGCCTGATTTGGCTGATCGAAAGCGCCCCGAGCCGGCGCCGGGCTTTTGCCGACGGCTGGTGGTTCGGGTTCGGGCACTTCGCCGCCGGGCTTTACTGGGTCGGATCGTCCATGCTGGTGCAGCCCGAGCTTTACGCCTGGCTAATCCCCTTCGCCGTTTCCGGCCTGGCCGCGGTTGTCGCCTTCGTCCCGGCCGCCGCCGCCGTCGCCACCCGCGCCCTTGCCGGTGTGGTCCCCCGGGGCGCCGGGCGTATCCTCGTCTTCGCCGCCCTGTGGACGGTCTTCGAATGGGTGCGCGGCTGGATATTCACCGGTTTTCCGTGGAATCTCCTGGGCACCGTCTGGTCCTTCTCCGACGCCATGATCCAGGCCTCGGCCCTGTTCGGTGTTTACGGTCTTGGCCTGCTCACCGCCGCCGCCGCCGCCATGCCCGCGGTGTTCGCGGGCGACGGCGACGGTTCCAGGACCCGGGCCCTATCCGTCCTCGCCGCTTATGCCGTACTCGCGGCGGTCTGGGGCGGTGGCAACCTGCGCCTCATGAACGCCGTCGACGCCACCGTACCCGGTGTCCGCCTGCGCCTGGTCCAGGGCAACATCGAACAGGCCCTCAAATGGAAACCGGAGCTGCGCCAGGGCCACGTCGACAAGCAGTTGCGCCTCAGCGCCCTGCCGCCCCGACCCGCTGCCGGGAAGGCAACCGACACCACGCCCCCGGCCCCCACCCACGTCATCTGGTCGGAAACCGCGGTCCCCTTCTTTCTCGGCCGCGACCGGCGCCGCCTCGCCATGATCGGGGCGGTGACCCCGCCCGGCGGTGTCACCATCGTCGGCGCGCCGCGGACCACGCCAAAGCGTGAAGCCACCTTCCGGGTTTGGAACAGCCTGCTCGCCGTTGACGACCGGGGCCGGGTCGTCGATGCCTACGACAAGGTCCACCTGGTACCCTTCGGCGAATACGTGCCCTTTGGCCGCTTTCTCAGGTTCACCAAACTGACCGCCGGGCGGACGGATTTCTCGCCGGGAAATGGTTTCCGCTCCCTCCGCCTGCCGGGCCTTCCTGCCGTTAGCCCCCTTATCTGCTACGAGGTCATCTTCCCCGGCCAGGTCGTCGACCCCCTCGACCGGCCCGAGTGGCTGCTCAACATCACCAACGACGGCTGGTTCGGCCACACGTCCGGCCCCTATCAGCACCTCGCCGCCGCCCGCATCCGGGCCGTCGAGGAGGGACTGCCCCTGGTGCGGGTGGCCAATACGGGCGTTTCGGCGGTCGTCGACGCCTACGGGCGCACCGTCGCCAGCCTCGGCCTTGGCGCGACCGGCGTAATCGACAGCGCCCTCCCCGGGCGGCCTCATGGCGTCACTCTATATGGCCGCCTCGGCGACTGGACCCTGCTCTTCCTGGTCCTGGCGATGGTCGGCGCGGGTATTTTTTTTCCCCGTTCCCGCAGAATATAGCACCCGCTGACTAAAGAAATATCATCGGTTGTTGCATAACATCGTATGATGGGCCATAGTGATTATTAATGACTGCCACACGATGAGTTTCGTCGATAGGTGGCATACAGTAAACACGTCCATCCACAACAAACACTTTGAGAGATGATGAAAAAAGCAACTACATCAACAGGTCGTAAGGGTCGTCCACGCAGCACGAGGGTAGAACGGTTGCCGCCAGGTGTCGCCAATCCTGTGGACATCCACGTTGGAAGTCGGGTCAGGCTCCGCCGTACCTTGCTCGGTATGAGTCAGGAACGTTTGGGAGACGCTGTTGGCCTCACCTTCCAGCAAATCCAGAAATACGAGCGCGGTGCCAACCGCATTGGTGCCAGCCGCCTCTACGAGCTGACCCAGATCCTCGACGTCCCGGTATCGTTCTTCTTCGATGACATGCCGGACGAGCTCAAGTCGAGAGAGGGCCGCATGCGCCGCGGCCTCGAGGACCAGGGCCAGTCGAGGCTGGAGCCGGATCCGTTGGCCCGGCGAGAAACCCTGGAGCTGGTTCGGGCCTACTACCGAATCACGGACCCCCACGTCCGCAAGCGCCTTTTCGAGCTGACCAAGTCGCTCGCCAACGCCGCGGACGCCGACTGACCGGAATTACGGCGGGCCGGCATTGCCGGCCCGCCACCGATTCCACCCACGGTTCAATTTGCCCGTGACGATATCTGCCGCCCTGCGAACAGGGCGTTGCGCCCCCATGCCCTGATGCCGTCAAATTCCCTTGACGTATTGGCCAAAGCTTGCAACAAGGGCCGCCTATTTCACCGCTCGTGCGGTGAACGTGGACGGATTTGAACTGCTTGCCACCACGAAAAAAAGGCGCTAAGTGGGCTCCATCCAACGATGCGATCGTTGAGGCCCTCGTTTTAATTTGACCTACACTGAGATCGGAGGGACCGATTGTGTCGATTGTAGATTACCTGTTCACCAGCGAGTCCGTGTCGGAAGGCCATCCCGACAAAGTTTGCGATCGCATTTCCGACGGCATCGTCGATGCCTATCTGGCGGCTGATCCCCATTCCCGGGTGGCGGTCGAAACCCTGTGCACCACCAACCGCATCGTCATGGCCGGCGAGGTGCGCGGCCCCGGTTCGATCACCAACGAGACCCTGGAGGAAGTGGCCCGTTCGGCGGTCCGCGATATCGGCTACGAGCAGGAAGGGTTTCACTGGCGCGACGCCGCCGTCGATTCTTATGTCCATGCCCAGTCCTCGGATATCGCCATCGGAGTCGACGCCGCCGGCAACAAGGACGAGGGAGCCGGCGACCAGGGCATCATGTTCGGCTATGCCTGCCGCGAGACCGACGCCCTGATGCCGGCGCCGATCCATTATTCACACGCCATATTGCAGGCCATGGCCGCCGCCCGCCACGCCGGCGGGGAAGCGGGCCTGGGTCCCGACTCGAAAAGCCAGATCACCCTGCAATACGAGAACAACAAGCCGGTCCGGGTGACTTCGGTCGTGGTCTCTACTCAGCACGCCGCCGACCTTTCCCAGGATGACGTGCGCGAGATCGTCCGCCCCTACGTCCTCCGGACCTTGCCCGACGGCTGGATGTGCGACGACGACTCGTTCTACGTCAATCCCACCGGGCGCTTCGTCATCGGTGGCCCCGATGGCGACGCCGGCCTCACCGGGCGCAAGATCATCGTCGACACCTATGGTGGCGCCGCGCCCCATGGCGGCGGCGCCTTCTCGGGCAAGGACCCGACGAAGGTCGACCGCTCCGCCGCCTACGCCGCACGCTATCTGGCCAAGAACGTCGTCGCCGCCGGCCTCGCCGACGGTTGCACCATTCAGCTCGCCTACGCCATCGGCGTGTCGAAGCCGTTGTCGGTGTACATCAACACCCACAAGACCGGCGAGGTTTGCGAGACCAGGTTGTCGGCGATTTTGCAGGATATGGTCGACTTGTCGCCCCGGGGCATCCGCGAGCACCTTGAACTCAGCCGCCCGATTTATGCCCGCACCGCCGCCTATGGTCATTTTGGCCGCGAACCCACCGACGATGGCGGGTTTTCGTGGGAGCGTACCGACTTGGTGGGTGATCTGAAGTCGGCTTTCGGAGCCAGTTGAGCGACGCCGTCCCATCCGGGGATGACCGCCGGCCCCGCTGGTATGGCCGGCGCCACGGCCACCGGCTGCGCAAAGGCCGCCAGGACCTGGTGACCGGCCTTTTACCGAAGTTGCGGATCGTTCCGCCATCCGATGGTGGACGGCTTGACCTTTTCGGCCTGTTCGCCGATCCGGTTGCCGAAATCTGGCTCGAGGTCGGCTTCGGCGCCGGCGAGCATTTGGCGGCCCAGGCCCGCGCCAACCCGAATGTCGGCCTGATCGGCTGTGAACCCTTCGTCAATGGCGTTGCCAGCCTGCTCGCCCGCATCCGCGACGACGACCTGACCAACATCAGGATTTTCGACGACGACGCGCGCCTTTTGTTCGATGCCCTGCCCGACGCCGGGTTCAACCGCGCCTTCACCTTGTTTTCCGACCCCTGGCCCAAGAAACGCCACCATCGCCGCCGCTTCATCTCGCCGCAAACCCTGGACAGCCTGGCCCGCGTCCTCGGCGACGGTGCCGAACTGCGCTTCGCCAGCGACCAGATGGGATACGTGTCCTGGGCTCTCCGCCATGTTACCGGGCATCGGAATTTTGCGTGGCCGGCGCGGGGCCCGGAAGACTGGCGCCGGCGTCCCGGCGACGGGTTCGAGACCCGCTACGAATCGAAGGCCCGGGCCCAGGGCGCGAGGTGCGTATACCTGAGTTTCCGGCGCCGGCCGCGGTGACCGGGATGACGGCCGCGAAGGCGCCCGGCCAACCGTCTTGAAACCCTACAAAAACCTTGTCTTATTGCCGGTGGAGGGTATAAATACGCCGTTACGTTCGTTTTGACGTAGTCTCGTTAGGCGCGGTGTCGTAACCGGTTTGATGGGGCGGGCCTTCGGCCCGCTTTTTGTTTTGGGCCTCTTGGCGTTGCGGCGCATGGCTCCTAAATTAGGGAGAAGGCGCAAATGGACTTGCCCGGCCGCATTGAGGAGTTGATCACGCCGACCGTCGAGGGAATGGGATTTTCGGTCGTCCGTGTTCAAGTGTCCGGTCAGCAGCGGGTACGTCTGCAAATCATGGCCGAACGTCATGACGGCAAGGCGATGCTGGTGGATGACTGTGCCGTCCTCAGCCGGGCCATTTCCGCGGTTCTCGATGTCGAGGATCCCATACCCGGCGCTTTTACCCTGGAGGTGAGTTCGCCGGGTATCGATCGTCCTCTTGTGCGCCTGGACGATTTCGAGCGGTTTGCCGGGTTCGAGGCCAGAGTCGAGACCGCCCGCCTTATAGACGGGCGCCGGCGTTTCAAGGGCCGGCTGTTGGGTGTCACCGATCAGGTGGTGCGCCTGCACGTCGAGGGAGTTGCCGTCGAATTGCCCTTTTTGGACATTCGGCGGGCAAAGTTGATTTTGACCGATGAACTGCTTGCGGCGGCCGAAGAACAGCAGAGCAAGCACCAACGGATATGAGTGCCATGACGACTGACACAGATGTGGTTCACGCGCGCCCCGAATTGCTGCAGGTAGCCGAAACCGTTGCCCGCGACAAGGGGATCAGCCGCGAAGAAGTTCTGGAGGCCATGGAACAGGCAATCCAGAAGGCTGGACGGTCCAAATACGGGCACGAACACGACATTCGCGCCGTCATCGACCGGACTTCGGGCGAGATTTCCCTGGCCCGGTACGTGGAAGTGGCCGAGGAAATCGAAAACGAGATTACCCAGGTCGACCTGACCGCGGCCCAGAAGACCAAGCCCGATGCAGAGATCGGCGAATTTCTCGTTGATCCCCTGCCGCCCATCGATTTTGGCCGTATCGCCGCCCAGACCGCCAAGCAGGTCATTGTCCAGAAGGTCCGCGACGCCGAGCGCAAGCGCCAGCACGAGGAATACAAGGACCGCGTCGGCGAGGTCGTCAACGGCCTGGTGAAGCGCATCGAGTTTGGCAACGTGATCGTTGACCTGAGCCGCGCCGAGGCGCTGTTGCGCCGGGACGAGGCGATCCCCAGGGAACACTTCGCTACCGGCGACCGGGTGCGGTCGTACATCGTCGACGTCCGCGAGGAGCCCCGGGGCCCGCAGATATTCCTGTCGCGCACCCATCCCCAGTTCATGGCCAAGCTGTTCGCCCAGGAGGTGCCGGAAATCTACGACGGCATCATCGAAATCAAGGCCGTTGCCCGCGACCCGGGGTCCCGCGCCAAGATCGCCGTGCTGTCCCACGATTCGAGCATCGATCCCGTCGGTCCCTGTATCGGCATGCGCGGGTCCCGCGTTCAGGCCGTGGTCGGGGACCTGCAGGGCGAGAAGATCGACATCATCCAATGGTCGCCCGATCCCGCCACCTTCATCGTCAACGCCCTGGCCCCGGCGGAGGTCGCCAAGGTGGTTCTCGACGAGGAGGCCAACCGGATCGAGGTCGTGGTCCCCGACGACCAGCTCAGCCTGGCCATCGGCCGCCGCGGCCAGAACGTGCGCCTCGCGTCGCAGCTCTCGGGCTGGGACATCGACATCCTCACCGAGGCCGAAGAGTCCGAGCGCCGCACCGAGGAGTTCCACAGCCGCTCGCAGATGTTCGTCGATGCCCTGGACGTCGACGACGTCATCGCCCATCTGCTGGTAACCGAGGGCTTCGCCACCGTCGAGGAGGTGGCCTTCGTGCCCCTGGGGGACCTGACCGATATCGAGGGCTTCGATGAAGACACGGCGACGGAACTGCGTGATCGCGCCCGCGCTTTCCTGGCCGCCCGCGACGAAGAATTTACGCGGCGGCGTCAAGAACTGGGGGTCGACGACGATATGGAAGGCATCCCCGGGGTAACGCCGGCGATCATGGTGGCGCTGGGTGAGAACGGGATCAAGACTCGCGACGATCTTGCCGACCTCGCCGGTGATGAACTTCTCGAATTCGCCCCCGCGGGCAGCCTCAACGAGGAAAAGGCCAACGAGATCATCATGGCCGCCCGCGCCCATTGGTTCGCCGCCGAGGACGACGCCGAGGCCGGTGACGCGGAACCCGATCAGTCCGGTGAGGCATCATCGTCCGCAACCGAGGAACCGGCCGCCGAAGGCCAAATCGTAACGGAGCATGGGTAAACTGGTCACTTCCGCAACCGTCAGGCGGCGGCGGGAAACGGCTGCCGGCCGCCAGGGAATGGACGACGAGGGTCCCCTGCGCCGCTGCCTTGTCACCGGCGCCGTGCGCCCCAAGAAGGACCTGCTGCGCTTCGTCGTCGGGCCCGGGGGCGAGGTCGTTCCCGATCCCGAGTGTCGGCTGCCGGGGAGGGGTTTTTGGTTGAGCCCCGGTCGGGATATGGTAAATACAGCCTGCGCCAAGGGTCTGTTCGCCCGTGCCGCCAGGAAGCCGGTCACCGTTGACGCCGATCTTGGCGAACGCGTGGAGCGGATTCTGGCTCGTCGGTGTTTGAATATCATCGGGCTCGCGCGGCGTGCGGGTCAGGTGGCGGCGGGTTTCGACCGGGTCGAGGCGTGGCTCCGCACAAAGCCGGCGGGGGTGTTGTTGGCGGCGGCCGATGGCGCCGCAGGCGGGCGGGCGAAGGTCCGGGCATTGGCGACAGGCGTACCGGTGCTCGACTTGTTTAGCGGTGCGGAACTGGGAGGTGCCCTTGGGCGGCAGGAGTCCGTCCATGTGGTTCTGGCGCCCGGGCGGCTTGCTGACAGCCTGCTTCTCGAGGCGGGACGCTTGACGGGATTCCGACGGGGGAACCCTGTTGATCGAGCGGATTCATAGTTGAAACGGTTGAACGATCAAACGATGACCGACATCAAAGAGCGCGAAGAAGATGGAAAAAAGAAGCTGAGCCTGTCCCGGCCGGGCAGGCTGGAGATCAAGAAGACCGTCGAATCCGGCCAGGTCCGCCAGAGTTTCTCCCATGGCCGTTCCAAGATGGTGGCGGTCGAGGTGCGCAAGAAACGCACCTATGCCCGCGATGCCGGCGGCCGTATGACCGAGGTCAAGCATGACCCCGAGGCGGCGGCCGAGCAGGACAAGCTGGCGGCGGCCTTTGGCCAGGAAACCGAGGAGGCCTCGACCACGCGCCAGGGTACGGCGCGGAGCCTGACGTCGCACGAGAAGGCGGCCCGTTTCCGCGCCCTCGAGGATGCCAAGAAGGCCGAGGAGGCGGCGCCCGCGAGTATTGAGCCCGTCCCCGATTCCGATGAACCGGCGGCGGAAGAAATCGAAAAGGCCGACGCCGAGGCCAAGGCCGAGGAAGAAGAGCGCCGCCGCACCGAAGAGGAAGCCCGCCGCGAGGCCGAGGAAGAAGCCCGGCGACGCGAGGAAAAGGCCAAGGTGGCGGCATCGGCGGCTGCCGCCAAGCTCCGGGCCCGTGAAGAGGACGGCAAGGAGGCCGAGAACAAGAATCGTGGCAAACGGCCGTTCCGCCCCGAGCCGCGCCGTCACAGCCCCCTTGGACGGCGCGAGGGGCAACGCCGCCGTTCCGACAAACTGATCATCGACCAGGCCCTGGTCGGCGCCGAACGCATCCGCAGCCTTGCCTCCGTCAAACGGGCCCGGGAAAAGCAGAAACAGCAGAGACACGAGGTCGAGGACAAGAAGATCGTCCGCGACGTCGTCATCCCCGAGACGATTACCGTGCAGGAACTCGCCAACCGCATGGCCGAGCGCGGAAACGACGTCATCCGCGCGCTCATGAAGATGGACGTCATGGCCACAATCAACCAGGTCATCGACGCCGACACGGCGGAACTGGTGGCGACCGAATTCGGCCACAACTTCAAACGGGTTAGCGAGGCGGACGTGGAAATCGGACTCGATATCGACGACGATATGGACGACGGCGATCTCGTCCCCCGGGCCCCCGTCGTCACCGTCATGGGCCATGTCGAACACGGCAAGACCTCGCTTCTCGACGCCATGCGCGAGACCGACGTCGCCTCCCACGAGGCCGGCGGCATCACCCAGCACATCGGTGCCTACCAGGTAACCACCGGGTCGGGGCAGAAGATCACCTTCATCGACACCCCGGGCCACGCCGCCTTCACCGATATGCGGGCCCGCGGTGCCAAGGTCACCGACATCGTCGTTCTGGTGGTTGCCGCCGACGACGGCATCATGCCCCAGACCGTGGAGGCCATTCACCACGCCAAGGCCGCCGACGTGCCGATCATCGTTGCCATCAACAAGATGGACAGGCCCGACGCCAACGCCGATCGCGTGCGAACGGATCTGCTCCAGCACGACCTCGTCGTCGAGGCCATGGGCGGCGAAATTCTGACCGTCGAGGTTTCGGCCAAAGAGCGCACCAATCTGGACAAGCTGGAGGAGGCCATTCTGCTCCAGGCCGAGCTTCTCGACCTCAAGGCGAATCCAGGGCGCGCCGCCAGCGGCGTCGTCGTCGAGGCCAAGATGGAGCAGGGCCGTGGCTCCCTGGCGACCATACTGGTGCAGCACGGAACCCTGCGCGTCGGCGACATTTTTGTTGCCGGTGGCGAATGGGGCCGGGTGCGCGCCCTGGTCGATGCGCGTGGCGCGGCAATGGATGAAGCCGGCCCAGCGGTGCCGGCCGAGGTTCTCGGGCTCAACGGCACCCCGGCCGCCGGCGACACCGTCCACGTAGTCGAAAGCGAGGGCCGGGCGCGGGAAATTACCGAATTCCGCCAGCGTCAGCAACGCGCCGCCAAGGCCGCCGACAGCGGCCGCGGGACCCTGGAGCAAATGTTCACCAAGATCGAGGAGGGCGAGGCCAAGGAACTGCCGGTGGTCATCAAGGCCGACGTGCACGGGTCCCTCGAGGCCATTCTCGCGGCCCTGAACGGCATGTCGACCGACGAGGTCAAGGTGCAGATCCTGCATTCGGGCGTCGGCGGTATCAACGAATCCGACGTGACCCTTGCCCGGGCCTCACAGGCCCTGATCATCGGGTTCAACGTCCGGGCCAATCCCCAGGCCCGCGAGGCGGCCCAGCGGGACAAGGTGGAAATTCGTTATTATTCAATTATCTACAATGTGACCGATGACTTGAAGAAGGCCCTTTCCGGGATGTTGGCGCCGACCATCCGCGAGCATCTCCTGGGTTATGCCGAAATCCGCGAGGTGTTTGGCGTCTCGAAGGTGGGCAAGGTCGCGGGTTGCATCGTCACCGAGGGCCTGGTCCGGCGTGGTGCCAAGGTTCGCCTGCTGCGCGACAACGTCGTCATTCACGAGGGTGACCTGTCACAGCTCAAGCGATTCAAGGATGACGCCAAGGAGGTCCAGTCAGGCATTGAATGCGGGATGGCCTTCGCCAACTATCAGGACATCCAGGTCGGCGATTTCATCGAGTGTTTCGAAGTCGAGGAAATTGCCCGCGAGCTGTGAGGCCGGATACCGGGCCCCGGCGGATGTCACGCCCTATCGGCGCCCGCCTCGTTCACGGCCGTTGACGGATCAATCGAGGTTATCATGACCAAACGGGGGGGGAGGAGTCCCAGCCAGCGCCAACTGCGGGTCGGCGAGGAATTGCGCCACGCGCTTGCCGTCATCCTCGAGCGCGGCGACGTGCGCGACCCCGGTCTCGGCAAGGCCAGCATCACCGTTACCGAGGTCCGCGTCAGCCCCGACCTCAGGAACGCGACGGCCTTCGTCATGCCCCTGGGCGGCGGTGGCACGCCCGAGGCGGTCGAGGCCCTGACCCGCGCCAGCCCTTTCCTGCGCCGCCAACTCGCCCGCGTCGTGCACCTGAAGTACGTTCCCGCCATCACCTTTGCCGCCGACCGTTCCTTTGAAGAAGCCCGCCGTATCGATGCCCTGCTTCACGAGCCCGTGGGCGCCCGCGACCTTGCCGGCGACGGCGACGGAGACGAGGAGGCGGAGAACCATGGGGCGTAGGCGCTCGTCGGGCAAGCCGATCCATGGCTGGTTGATCATCGACAAGCCGGCCGGGATCACCTCGAGCACCGTCGTCGGCATCGTCCGCCGGCGCACCGGCGCCGCCAAGGCCGGTCACGGCGGCACCCTTGATCCGTTGGCGACCGGCATCCTGCCCGTGGCCCTGGGCGAGGCGACCAAGACCGTTTCCTATGCCGTCGACGGCAGCAAGATCTATCAGTTCACCATCTGCTGGGGCGAGGCCCGTTCCACCGACGACAGCGAAGGCGAGGTGACGGCGCGCTCCGACGTGCGCCCGACCGAGGACCGGATCCGGGCGGTTCTCGACACCTTCACCGGCGACATCGAGCAGGTTCCCCCCATCTATTCCGCCGTCAAGGTGGAGGGAAAGCGTGCCTATGCGCTGGCCCGTGCCGACAAGCCCGTGAAGCTCGATCCCCGGCGCGTGCATATCGAGCGGATCGATTACCTGGGCCCGTCCGGGCCCGATCACGGCGACTTCGAGGTGGTGTCGGGCAAGGGCGCCTATATGCGCAGTCTCGCCCGCGATATCGCCACCGAATTGGGCACCGTCGGGCACATCGCGGCGCTGCGCCGGACCGCCGTCGGCCCCTTCACCGAAGAGGCGGCGATTTCCCTGGATAAACTGAACGACCTGGGGCATAGTGCGCCGCTTGCGGACCACCTCCTGCCCGTCGAGACCGCGCTGGCCGACATCCCGGCACTGGCCCTGACGGTAGCGGAGGCGCGCCACCTGCAACACGGACAGGCCGTTGCGATTCTGCCCGTGGCGAGTAGGTCACCCCTCAAGAACGTAAACCAAGGCGACGTCGTTTGCGCCATGGCCGAGGGCAAACCGGTGGCGTTGGCCCGCATCAAGGGTGGCGAA
Organism: Rhodospirillales bacterium; assembly: GCA_021775195.1. Lineage (GTDB taxonomy): Bacteria > Pseudomonadota > Alphaproteobacteria > Rhodospirillales > 2-02-FULL-58-16 > JAJFIG01. The sequence goes on from JAJFIG010000073.1 coordinate 12,129, forward strand.
ATCCGCCCCCTGCGTGTTTTGAATTTGTAATGTATGTGAATGTTGGAGTGATCGATGTCGATTACCGCTGAGCGGAAGCAGGAAGTTATCAAGGATTTCGCCACCAAGGACGGCGATACCGGCTCGCCCGAGGTTCAGGTTGCCATCCTTAGTGAACGGATCAGCAATCTCACCGACCATTTGAAGACCCATAAGAAGGATTTTCAGTCACGCCGCGGCCTGTTGATCATGGTTGGTCAGCGCCGGCGCCTTCTCGACTATGTCAAGCGGAAGGAAGCCTCGCGCTACGAGCAGCTCATTCAACGCCTAGGGTTGCGTCGTTAGTGCCTCGATACGCCGTGGTCCCGCACCCGGTCGGACCGGAACGGACTATGGCCCGCCGCCTCCCTGGAGAAAAACCATGGAGACCGGAGCGCTTGAGCAGCACCGGCGATAGCCGGCCATGGAGTGCCATGGGCCGGGGCGACGCCGTTGCCCGATGGCACGCACCGCGGATTTACGAAATTGAACAGACGAAGATGAAGATTGAGATAGAGATAGATAGAAAGAGACAGAGGAAGAAAGAGGAATAGAGAAGATGTTTCAGGAATTCAGAAAACAGATTGACTGGGGTGGGCGGACGCTCATCCTGGAAAGCGGCAAGGTCGCCCGTCAGGCTGACGGCGCGGTGATGGCAACCTACGGCGACACCAAGGTGCTGTGCACCGTGGTCGGCGAACACAAACCCAGACCCGGCTTGGATTTTTTCCCCCTCGCCGTTCACTATCAGGAGAAGACATTCGCCGCCGGCAAGATCCCCGGAGGATTTTTCAAGCGCGAAGGCCGCCCCGCCGAGAAGGAAGTTCTCACCTCGCGCCTGATCGACCGGCCCATCCGGCCGTTGTTCGCCAAGGGGTACCGCAACGAGACCCAGGTCATCTGCACGGTACTCAGCCACGACCTCGAGAACGACCCCGATATCGTTGCCTTGGTCGGCACCTCGGCGGCGCTGACCCTTTCGGGATTGCCGTTCATGGGCCCCATCGGCGGTTGCCGGGTCGGTTACGTCGATGGCGAGTACGTCTTGAACCCGACCCTCGATGACCTGACGCAAAGCCGGCTCGATCTCATCGTCGCCGGCACCAGCGACGGCGTATTGATGGTCGAATCGGAGGCCAGCGAGCTCTCCGAGGAGGTCATGCTCGGTGCGGTAATGTTCGGTCATCGCGGGATCCAGCCCGTCATCGACGCCATCATCGACCTTGCCGAGGCCTGCGCCAAGGAACCCCGGGATGTGCCCGGGAAGCCGGAGGGCCAGGATGCCCTCGCCGGGAAGGTTGCCACCCTCGCCGAGGACGCCCTGCGCGAGGCCTATGGCGAGACCGTCAAAGCCGTGCGCCAGGAGAAGGTGGCCGCCGTCAAGCGCCAGGTGGCCGAGCAATTGGCCGACGACGAGACCGTCGACCAGGATCTGGTGAAAGATGCCCTTTCCGACATCCTCAAGGATCTGGAGAAGGGCATCGTCCGCCTCGATATCATCAAGACCGGCAAACGCATCGACGGCCGCGATACCAGCACCGTGCGGCCCATCGCCGCCGAGGCGGGAATTCTGCCCCGCGCCCACGGCAGTGCCCTGTTTACCCGCGGCGAAACCCAGGCCCTGGTGGTCACCACCCTGGGAACGGGACAGGACGAGCAGATTATCGATGGCCTGGCACGCGATTACCGGGAACATTTCCTGCTGCACTATAACTTCCCGCCCTATTCCGTTGGCGAAGCCGGACGTTTCGGCTTCACCGGCCGGCGCGAGGTCGGTCACGGCAAGCTCGCTTGGCGGGCCGTGCGGCCGCTGATGCCGAGCAAGGAGGATTTCCCCTACACCGTGCGCGTGGTTTCCGAGATCACCGAGTCCAACGGTTCGTCGTCCATGGCCACGGTTTGCGGCACCTCGCTCTCCATGATGGACGCCGGCATCCCGCTGTCGCGGCCGGTCGCCGGTATCGCCATGGGCCTGATCAAGGAGGATGCCGGCGTTGCCGTGCTCTCCGACATTCTCGGCGACGAGGACCATTTGGGGGATATGGACTTCAAGGTCGCGGGGACCGAGGAAGGCATTACCTCGCTGCAGATGGACATCAAGATCACCTCGATTACCGAGGACATCATGCAGACGGCGCTGGCCCAGGCCCGTGACGGCCGCCTTCACATCCTGGGTGAAATGGCCAAGGCCCTGACCGGCGCCCGCGACGGCGTCAGCGAACATGCCCCCCGGATAACGGTCATCACCATCAACAAGGACAAGATCCGCGAGATCATCGGCCCGGGCGGCAAGATGATCCGCGAGATCTGCGAGACCACGGGAGCCAAGATCGACGTCGAGGACGACGGCACGGTCAAGGTTGCCGCCGTCGATCAGGAGGCCGCCGACGCGGCCATCGAGTGGATCCGCTCGATCACCGCAGAGCCCGAGGTCGGGGCCCTTTATACGGGCAAGGTCGTGAAGACCATGGATTTCGGGGCCTTCGTCAACTTCATGGGCGCCAAGGACGGCCTCGTCCATATCAGCGAACTGGCCCAGGGCCGGGTCGGCAAGACCACCGACGTGGTCAACGTCGGTGACGTCGTCAAGGTCAAGCTCATCGGCATCGACGATCGCGGAAAGGTCAAGCTGTCCATGCGGGCGGTGGACCAGGCGACCGGTGATGACATTTCGGGCAAGGGCCCGGAAGCCAAGACCGCGCGTTAAAGCGGGTCGCGGGAAGGTAAGCGGGGGATGGCCGGATGCAACCAGCCATCCCCTTTTTTTCGATTGGCGGGCGTCCGGGCCATACCGGTGTATTCACGCGGGGGGTCGTCTTTTTGTCCCGGGCTCTATATATAGTTTCCAATAGGGGCGGCTGACCGCACCGGACGCCGAACAAGGTCGACAGGATATTGAGTAAGAAATCCGGTTATTCCTACGACGATTTGTTGGAGTGCGGGCATGGGAGGCTGTTCGGTCCGGGCAACGCCCAATTGCCCCTGCCGCCGATGCTTATGCTTGACCGTATCGTCAACATCGACGACACGGGCGGCAAGTACGGGAAGGGAGAAATCCTGGCGGAGTTGGATGTCAGGCCAGACCTTTGGTTTTTTGCCTGTCATTTCGAATCCGACCCGGTGATGCCCGGTTGCCTGGGGCTCGATGCCCTGTGGCAGCTTGTCGGATTTTTCCTCGGCTGGACCGGGGCGCCGGGCCGTGGCCGGGCATTGGGGGTAGGTACCGTCAAGTTCACCGGCCAAGTGCGCCCGACGGCCGAGAAGGTAACCTACCATATTGATATTAAAAGGGTAATCCGGCGCGGGTTTGCCCTTGGCATAGCGGATGGTTTGATGAAGGTGGACGGCCGCCCTATTTTCGAAGTCGCGGACATGCGCGTCGGGGTCTTTACCGCCATCGACGAATTCTGACGAGGGGCTTATGAGACGTGTGGTGGTTACCGGTTTGGGGATCGTCTCCAGCATCGGCAACAACAAGGACGAGGTGCTCGACTCCCTCCGTCAGGGACGGTCCGGCATCACCTTTTCCGAGGAATACCGTGATCTCGGCTTTCGCAGCCATGTTTACGGGGCACTGAATATCGACCTCGACGAGGCCCTCGACCGCCGGCACCGCCGGTTCATGGGCGATGGCGCCGGCTATAATTTCCTCGCCATGGAACAGGCGGTGGCCGATTCCGGCCTGACCGAGGCCGAAGTCTCCAACGAGCGCACCGGCCTGGTCATGGGTTCGGGCGGGCCGTCGACCAAGAGCATCGTCCTCGCCGCCGATACCCTGCGCCAGAAAAGTGCCAGGAAGGTCGGGCCGTTCATGGTTCCCAGGGCCATGTCGAGCACCAACTCGGCGACACTCGCCACGCCTTTCGGCATCAAGGGCGTCAGTTATTCCATCAGTTCCGCTTGTGCCACCAGCGCCCATTGCATCGGCAATGCCGCCCAGCTTATCCAATGGGACAAGCAGGATCTGGTCTTTGCCGGCGGCGGCGAGGAGCTTCACTGGTCCCTCAGCGTTCTTTTCGACGGCATGGGGGCCCTTTCGTCCCGTTACAACGAGACCCCCGAGCGCGCCAGCCGCGCCTTCGACAAGGATCGCGACGGCTTCGTCATTTCCGGTGGCGGCGGTGTCGTGGTGCTCGAGGAGTTGGAGCACGCCAAGGCCCGGGGCGCCAAGATTTATGCCGAGATTGCCGGTTACGGCGCCACCTCCGATGGCGTCGACATGGTCCAGCCATCGGGTGAGGGTGCCGTCCGCTGCATGCGCCAGGCCCTGGCCGGCCTCAACGAACGGGTCGGCTACGTCAATGCCCATGGCACCTCCACCCCCATCGGTGATCTGCGCGAACTGGAAGCCCTACGCGAAGTCTTCGGCGAACATGTGCCGCCGATCAGTTCGACCAAGTCCCTGACCGGCCATTCCCAGGGCGCCACCGGGGTCCACGAAGCCATCTACTCGTTGCTGATGATGGAAAACAACTTCATCTGCGCCTCCGCCAACGCCGAGGAAATGGACCCGGAAGGCGCCGACATGCCCGTCGTGCGTGAGCGCATGGACGATGTCAACCTGGACTGTGTCCTCTCCAACAGCTTCGGCTTCGGCGGCACCAACGCCGCCCTGGTGTTCAAGCGACTCGACGCCTGATGGTGTGACAAGCGCCTCAGCCATCTTACCTATCCCCTTCATTTGCCCGATGACCCCCCGGACCCGCCGATGACTAGCGATAACGCATTGATGGACGGCAAGAAGGGGCTGGTCATGGGCGTTGCCAACGACCATTCCATTGCCTGGGGAATCGCCCGGACCCTTCATCAGCACGGCGCCCGGCTGGCCTTCACCTATCAGGGGGACACCTTCGCCAAGCGTGTCCGGCCCCTGGCCGAGTCCCTGGGGGCTGACGTCGTCCTGCCCTGCGACGTCGAGGACGGGGCGAGTGTCGATTCCCTGTTCACGGCCCTGGAGGAGACCTGGGGCGGCCTCGATTTCATCGTCCATTCCCTCGCCTATTCGGACAAGGGCGAGCTCAAGGGGCGCTATATGGATACCAGCGGCGAGAACTTCCGCCGCACCATGAACATCTCGTGCTATTCCTTCACCGCCATCGCACAGCGGGCGGCCCGGCTCATGCCCGACGGCGGCAGTCTCCTCACCTTGACTTTTTCGGGTTCGGAACGGGTGATGCCCAATTACAACGTCATGGGCGTCGCCAAGGCAGCC
>JAJFIG010000074.1 GCA_021775195.1 Rhodospirillales bacterium
TCATCGCCAGGGCGATGTTGGAGCCGACCTTGGGCGAATAGAAGGCGCTGGAGACGTAACCCACCTGTTCGCCACCGGCGGCCTCGCTGACGAGATAGAAGTCCTCGTTGTACCAGGTGATGGGATCGCCGCCCATGCGCAGGCCGACGAGGCGCTGGCTGATGCCTTTCTCCTTGATCTCCTTGAGGGCCTGCTTGCCGATGAAATCGGACTTGGAGAAGTCCACCTGCCAGTCGAGGCCGACCTCGAAGGGGTTGGTCTCGATGTCCATGTCCTGGCCGTAGGAGAGGATCCCGGCCTCGAGGCGGCGGATGTGGCTGGGGGCGATGACCTGGAGGTTGAACTCCTCGCCGGCGGCGATAACGGCATCCCACATGGCATCGGCGTGGACCGTGGCGTCGCGGAGATAGATCTCATAGCCGACCTCGGCCGAGAACCCGGTGCGCGAGATGACCACGTCGAGGCCGTTCAACTGGGTCTGGAGGAGACCGTAGTAACGGATGTCGTCGATCTGGTCGCCGAAGAGCTTCTGCATCAGGGGCCGGGACTTGGGGCCCTGGATCTGCACCGGGCAGACGTCGATTTCATTGATCTCGACGTCGTAGCCGGCCTTGCAGTTGACGCCCTTGGCCCAGAGCGCGACGTCGGAATCGGAAATGGAGAACCAGAACTCGTCCTCGGCGACGCGGAGCAGGACGGGGTCGTTGATGATGCCGCCCTTGTCGTCGCAGAGGATGACGTAGCGGGCCTGGTTGACCGGGCACTTGGTGGTCAGGTCCCGGGTCACGAGGAGATTGGAAAAGGCCAGGGCGTCGGGTCCCTTGACCTGGATCTGGCGTTCGACGGCGACGTTCCACATGGTCACGTCGTTGGTCAGGTATTCGTGCTCCTTGATCAGCCCGCCTTCTTCCTGGGGAACGTAGGCGCGGGGATGATAGACGTGATTGTAGACCGTGTAGGCATAGCAGCCGTGACGTTCCGACAGATGCCAGTACGGCGACTTGCGGACCCGGGTCGAGATCAGCATGCGGGCATCGCTGTTGCCGCTCTGACGCAGGTTGATGGGAACGTGGCGATTTTTCATCTCTGCCATGGCGCGCACTCCAGTGTCCGGCCGATCGGGATGACCGACCCCCCAAAAGGTAGAGTCCACGTTTTTCACTTTTGCGGCGAATTCGATAATTCGGGAACGGTGATTTTTGTTCGCGAGTCGACATCGAGGGCGATTTTGGCCTGATTTGGCACCCAAAGGCGCCGATTAACCGAGTCGGTGGCTGTATTTCCCGTTTCCTGCGATGGCGCCGGACATAGTACACTCGGCTGGCGATGACCGCTTCTTAGGGGGGTGCCATGGCTGGCGCAGGCCTTGATCGAGGTCCGGAATTCTTCGGGTTCCTGGTTGTTCCCGATTTTTCCATGATCGCCTTCACCGCGGCGGTGGAACCCCTGCGGCTGGCCAACCGCGTCGCCGAGAAGGACCTTTACCGCTGGCGCGTGATCTCCAAGGACGGGGGCCCGGTGACCGCCAGCAACGGCATCACCGTTACCCCCGCCATGTCCCTGGGCGAGATGGTCGCCGGGGGCAGCGGAAAGGTTTCGACGGTAATCCTGTGCAGCGGCATCGGCGCCGAGCGCTACGACGACCGCGAGGTCTTCGGCATGCTGCGCCGCCTGGACCGGCGCGGTACCGTACTGGGGGCGCTGTGCACCGGGGCCCAGATCCTGGCGCGGGCCGGCCTGATGGGCGGCTACAAGTGCGCCATTCACTGGGAGAACCTGCCGGCCTTCACCGAGGCCTTTCCCGACATCGACGTCGCCTCGCACCTGTTCGAGATCGACCGCAACCGCCTGACCTGTTGCGGCGGTACGGCGGCCCTGGACATGATGGTGCACCTGATTGGGCTCGATCACGGCGAGGACCTGGCGCTGCAGGTATCGGAGCAGTGCCTGGTGGACCGCGTCCGCCACGCCGACGTGGACCAGCGCATGGCGCTCAGGGTGCGCCTCGGCGGTCACCACCCGAAGCTTGTGGAGGCCATCTCCATCATGGAGGCCAACCTGGAGGAGCCGCTGCCGGCGGACGAGCTGGCGCGTTCGGTGAACCTGTCGCAGCGCCAGCTCGAGCGCTTGTTTGGCAAGCACCTGCGCCGCTCGCCGACCCAGTACTACGTGTCGCTGAGGCTGCAGCGGGCGCGTCTGTTGCTGAGCCAGACCGACCTGCCGGTGTTCGACGTGGCGCTGGCCTGCGGCTTCGTCTCGGCATCCCATTTCTCGAAAACCTACCGCCAGCACTTCGGCCTGGTGCCCCGGGACGAACGGCGCCGGCACCTGGACGTGCCGGCGAAGCATCCCTAATTTTGGTAGACGCGACATGGGCACTGCTTCCAGGCCGTCATGTCGGAATCGGAACGGGCGGTGTCGCCGGGCGGCAAGGGGTAACGACATGGGTAGTTTAGGACTCTAAACCAAGGTAGGAGGAACGCGCCCGGACGGGCCAAACGGCGTGCGACGTGAGTGGTACCCGCGTCGCCAGCGCCGGCGTCCCGGCAAAGGGGGACCCGAACCATGAAGTCACACGCGCGGGTCGTGGTTATCGGAGGCGGCGTCGTCGGCGTCGCCACACTCTATCACCTGACCAAGAAGGGCTGGTCGGACGTGGTGCTGCTGGAGCGCACCGAGCTCACCGCCGGCTCCACCTGGCATGCCGCCGGCCTGCTGCCGCTGTTCAACATGGGCTACAGCGCGGGCCAGATTCACAAGTACTCGGTAGCGCTCTATCAGACCCTGGAGGAGAAAACCGGCCAGGACGTCGGCTTCCGCCAGTGCGGCAACATCCGCCTGGCCCTCAACAACGACCGCATGGACGAATACCACCACTATGCCGGCACGGCGCAAACAATCGGCGTCGAGGTCAATTTCCTGACCCCTAAGGAGGTCAAGGAGATCTGGCCGCTGTGCAATATCGAGGGGCTGGTGGGCGCCATCGTGCACCCCGAGGACGGCTACATCCAGTCGTCGGACGTGACCCAGGCCATGGCCAAGGGGGCCCGCATGGGCGGGGCCGAGATCCATCGCCGGACCAAGGTCACGGCCATCGAACAGACGCCGTCGGGGGAATGGCTGGTCAAGACCGACAAGGGCGACATCACCTGCGAGCACGTGGTCGCGGCGACGGGCAACCACGCCCGCCAGACCGGCGCCATGGTCGGCCTCGACATCCCGACGATCCCGGTGGAGCACCAGTACATCATCACCGAACCCCACCCGGAGATCGTCAAGCGCAACGAAGCGGGCCTGCCGGAGATGGGGGTCCTCAGGGAATCGGATGGCTCGTGGTACATGCGCGAGGAACGGGGCGGCCTGATCCTGGGCCCCTACGAGAAGGGTGCCCCGGCGTGTTTCCTGGACGGGCCGCCGGACGACTTCGAGAACGACCTGTTCCCGGGCGACCTGGACCGGCTGGAACCCCACATCGAGGCCGCCATGAACCGGGTGCCGGCCTTCGGCGAGGTCGGCGTGAAGGAGGTCTTCAACGGCGCCATCGCCTATACGCCGGACGGCAACCCCATCGTCGGGCCGGCCTGGGATGTGCCCAATTTCTGGCTCAACGAGG
>JAJFIG010000075.1 GCA_021775195.1 Rhodospirillales bacterium
TTGGCTGCCTTGATCTGCCCTTCAAGATCGTTCATCTCGCGCTTCAGGCGCAATAGGTTGATCTTCGGCACCACACCGTTTTTCACCAGGGGCGCGGTCATCTGGAATTCTTCGTCCGCGAGGGCCAGGCTGGATTTGAGCTGGGTAAGCCTGCCCTTCAATTCGGTGAGTTCCTGTTTGCGCTGGTCGGCCTGCTTGCGCAGGATAGAAAGCTGCGACTGAAGTTCGGCGGCGCGGGCGTTGAAGAGATCCTGTTCGGACACCGCGACTCTGCGGGCCTCGGCCAACACTTCAGGAGGAAATTCCAACTTGCTGCCGTCGGCCTCGGCTTTGAGGCGCGCAATTTGGCCCATGAAGTTGTAATACATCATGTGCTGGCCTTCGTAGGTCGCGGCGAACCCCGTGTCGTCGATGCGCAGAAGGATCTGCCCTTCCTCAACCATCTCCCCTTCGTGGACCAGGATTTGCTTCAGGATTCCACCTTCCAGGTTCTGAATGACCTGGACCTGCGAGGACGGAATGATGGTTCCCTGGCCCCGGGTAACCTCGTCGAGGGAGGCGTTCTTTGCCCACCAGAACGCGGCGGCGAAAAACAAGATGATGAGAAACAGAATGACCCGAGCGACCGGCCGCGGGCCCTGAAGCTGGGCCGCCGTCACCTCGGATGTGAAATCCGTGTCGCTCCATTCTCGGGTTTTTGCCATGACGCTTTTCCGCAAGAGGTTAAGATTGTTTTCCGGCCTGTTTCGCCTCACGGGCTTTGTTGAGGATCGCATCACGTGGGCCATCGGCGATAACCCTACCCCGACCAAACACGATGAGCCGGTCCACAAGATGGAACAGCGAAGGCCGGTGGGTGACCAGAATCAAGGTCTTGTCGGGCAGGAAGTTCTTCAGGCGATTGGCAAATTGGCGCTCCGAGGTCATGTCCATCATGCTGGTCGGCTCGTCAAGCATGAGGATCGGCGGATCGGGTACCAGGGCGCGCGCCAGGGCGATGCACTGGCGCTGTCCTCCGGACAAGGTCTGACCCCGTTCACCGACCATGAGGTCGTAACCGGAGGGATGCTGGCTGACAAATTCATGAACCCCGGCAAGGGACGCGGACCGAAGGATCATGTCGTCGTCCGCGAACGGGGTTCCCATGGCGATGTTTTCGCGGACCGTCCCGTGGAAGAGGATCACGTCCTGCATGGTGACACCGACGGCGCGGCGGATGTCGACGGGATCGACCTGGCGAACATCGGTGCCGTCGATGAGAACGGCACCGTCATCTGGCTCGAACAGGCTGATCAACAGCTTGGAAACGGTCGTCTTGCCCGATCCGATGGGCCCGAGAATGCCGACGCGCTCGCCGGGTTCGATACGGAATGAAACATCGCGTAGCGCCGCAACCTCGCTGCCCGGGTAATTGAAAGTCACGTTGCGGAACTCGATGGCGCCCTTGCCGACGGAACGGCTGAGGAAGTTCTTGTCCGCCGAGCGCTCGACCGGCAGGGCCATGATCTCGTTGAGGGTCTTCAACGAGGTCAGCGATTGCTGCAGCCTTGATAGCAAACCGGCGACCAGGGCCAGGGGCGCCATGGTGCGGCCGGTGAGGATGGTACAGGCGATCAGGGCTCCGATGGTCATCTCGCCGTCGGAGATCCTGTAGACGCCGAATATAACGACGCCTACGGTGACCAGTTGCTGGGCGGTGCCGGCGATGTTTACTCCCAGTTGCGAGACCGTCCGGGCACGCAACCCCGATCCGGCCGCGGTGCCAACGAAGCGTTCCCATTCCCGCTGCATCTTGCCTTCGGCGCCGAGGCTTTTCACGGTCTCGAGGGCGCCGATGGTCTCGACGATGACCCCGTGCTTCTGGGAGGTATCCTGGGTCGTCTGCTGCACGGCCTTGCGGAGCGGGAACTGGGTGATCAGGCCGGCGATGATGACGATGGGGACGACGGCCACGGGGACCCAGACGACGGGTCCGCCGACCATCCAGATGACGAGCAGGAATATGCCCAGGAAGGGAAGATCGACCAGGGCAACGAAAGTGGCCGATGTGAAGAAATCCCGCAGGGCCTCGAAGTCGCGCAGCTGATTGGCGAAGGTGCCGGCCGAGCCGGGGCGTGCCGCCATTTTCATGTTGAGAACGTGGGCGAAAATGCGGCTGGACAGCACGACATCGGCGCGTTTGCCCGCGTTGTCGACGAAATAGCCCCGCAAGGTCTTGAGAATGAAGTCGAACCCGACGACGGTGCTGATACCGATGGCGAGAACCCAAAGGGTTTCGATGGCCTGATTGGGGACGACACGGTCGTAGACGTTCATTACGAACAATGGGCTGGCGAGGGCGAAGACGTTGATCAAGAACGCCGCGAGAAGAACCTGGGAATAGGTGCCCCAGAACTTGCCAAGGGTGCCCCAGAACCATGATCCCGTCTGCAGGTCGGAATCGGACGGTCCGTGACGGCGGAAATCGAACTGCGGGCGGACGAAAATCGCGTAACCGTCATAGGTGTCGATGAGGTCGTTCAGCGATATCGTCTGGGTTCCGAGCCCCGATTCCGGGATGATCACTTCGGCCTTGTTGCCGGGAAGACGGCGCACCATCACGCAGGCCGAGTAGTTCTTCAGAAGCAGAACGACCGGCAGGACAATGTCGGGAATTTCGCCAATTTTCCGGCGCACGATCCGGGCGCTCAGACGAGCCCGCTCTGCTGCCCGCACGAACATCGGCGGCGTCAGGGTATTGTCCTCAAGGGGCAGTCCGGTGGCCAGCGACTCACCGGAACGGGGACTGCCGAAAATCTGTGTCAATGTGACCAGACATCCCAACAGGGGGTCCTGGGCGCCGACGGACAATTCCGATACATTCAATTGCCAGGATTGATCAGGCGTTTCGTTATCCTCGGCTGATTCCGGGGCCTTCGCGGATTCTGATTTCGGTGCGGCCGGTTGACCTAGTTTCTCTGCCGCTGCACCCGGTGTTTTCACTGTCGAGGATGAGGACGTGCCGGCATCCGTTTTGGGCGGCGTCCCGTCTTTGGTCTGTGTGACGACCTTGGTTTCAGGGGTGATTTTGCCAATCGCCTTGGGCACGGCCTGAGTTTCGGGTGTCATCCCGGCCTTGGTACCTTTGGTTGCCGCCGTTGCCGCAGGCTTTTTGCCGGTGACCTTGACGTCGTCACCCGTTGCATTGGGAACGGCATCTTTACCTGTCTTCGATGCTGCCGCACCGGGTTTCGCCGGCGTATCCCCTGCGGGAAGCGATTTTTTCTCGGTAGCCGTGCTCATGCGTTTGGGACTCTTTCTCTTAGTTCCAATGGTGCAGAGTGCAAAATGTCCATCCGCAAGCTAGCAAAGTTTCGCTGCCTGCACCTTGGGTGAACCCAGGACGGTCAAATCTGTGGATGGGGTGACGAATATTGCCACGAAAATCCTCTATTGGCACGAGTTTCCTGCCCAAACACAGTTGTAGTCGCCCAGAGGTTACGATTTTGCTAAAACAATCCGGGCGTTAATGCAATTTAAACAGGGTCCGCCCCAAGGTCCTTGTAAATGCCGTCAAGACGCTTGATGGAGAATTGCAGTGCCAAGCTCGTCTTGCGAGTCGGAACTCCGGCGAAAAATCGATCAGGCAGCGTCAGGGCTGAAGCCAACCCGCCTTACGCCCGAGAACGTCTCCTGGGGCACGGGACCGGACCACGGCAAATTGTGGATACCTGAAAACCTGGCGCCGCTCGCTGGGACGCCCGCATACGCGCGTCTGACCGACGAACAGCGTCTGCGGTACAACCAGTACTACGCGCTTCAAATGGCCGAACAGTTCGCATGGCTGGAACGCTACATGATCATCGGTCCGCTCCGGGGTCTGCTGCGGGGCGCATTGCCGACACCGTCGATGCGAGCCATCATCGACTCCTTCATCACCGACGAGCATGGCCATACGGCGAGCCTTCTCAAACTGGCGCGGATGGCCCGGCCCGATCTCTACGGGTCGCGCGAGTTCCGCTTTTTCATGCCGCCACCGTTGGTGCGCTTCTATGCCGCACTGGCGGCGCGGTTGCCCCGTCTGCTTTGTGGTTGGGTGCTGCTGGTTGGTGTGCTGGAGGAGCTAACCATCCTCATCAGCCGGACCTACAAGGAATCGAACGACGGCATCGATCCGCTGTTTGCGACGATTTACACCCTGCACGCCCAGGATGAAGCGCGCCATTGCCGGCAGGATTCCCTGATTGCTGACTGGCTGCTGGTGGATCAGGGTGCGATGGCCAAGGGCATCAATGCCAGTACGCTACGGTTGGCATTCACGGCCTACTACGACGCGGGCTGGGGATACGACCAGCCGGTCAGGCAGGTCGCCGCCGATTTTTCCGACGTCGGAGCATGGGAAACCGAATTGCTCGAAGAAGCGAAAACATCATGTTCCGCAGCCTTTAACGGCCGCCTGACGGATCGGACCATGTTGCCTATTACATCCCGAAATGCCGAGCGTTATGACATGCTCGGCGACGTGATCCGTTACCTTTCGAAGATCCACAACAGCTAGCACGGCCGGTGAAAATTCCGGGGACGAAATCAGTGATGGCGGGCCCCGAGGTGGGGACGGCAGAGACGGCGGCCAGCGGCCTGCGTAGATTCGGGAACACCATGATGTTCGCCGGTGGCCTTCACATCGTCCGGCCGGACGGGATTGTTCTTGGGTCCTCGGGTTCGGTGATGCTGCGCGAACTCGTGCTGTTCCGCAGCGACCTGACGCGGACACAATGGTACCGAAATGGAAAAATGCCGCTCGTGGTCGACTTGCCCGACCACATCGCCATGCGGTGGCTACCGTCCGAGGAGTGGCAGGCGAACCCCGGTATTCTGAGCATCGATCCGGTTACGGCCGGCGACCGGTACCGGTCAGGGTCGCGTTGCCTGATCGGCACGGACACAACGACCGGCAAAGTCATCTACCGGCTTTGGGTGAGCGAAAAGGGGGTCTACACAGACTGGATTTTCAAGCTAGTCGCGCCATTGCCCGGGAATCTCCTGGTTTTTGATGTCTGGGTGGACCCGGACTACCGGGGCGGAAACGTCCATTGGGCAGGTGCGTCGATGGCTTGCCAGGAAGCCGTAAGATGCGGCAGTCCTGGCATTGTCGGCGGCGTCGAGGAGAACGAATACTTTCTGTTTGCGGCAAAATATGCGCGCCTTGGCTTGTGCCTGGCCGATCCCTACCAGAGCATCGTCGGGCTCAAGATATCAGGGATAAAGCTGCACATACAAAGGAAGCCTTCACCCCGTGTGACCGAATTCAGCCACAGATTGGCCAAGCGGTTTCCGGCCCTTGTTCTCGACGGGCCCGCCCTGAAATAATTTGCGGCGGCGTGGCCGGCAGGCCCTTATTCGGGGACAGGCTGAACCGTCGAGTACAAGGGTTGAAAATGATCGTGTTTTCGTGAACCCGATAACGAGAGGAACAACAGGCGATCATGTACGTTCATTTGATGGTTGCGATTCCCGATAATCCGGACGCCGAGAAACCGAAAAAGGATCCCCATACGAAACGTGCCAAGGTCGATCTGAGCGGCAACGTGCAGGCGGCGAGCCAACTCGAAGGAGGAATGCGGAAACGAGGATGGCGTTACGATGTGGTCGTTCTGGGGCCGGTCCAACGGCCGAAAGTCGATGTCCCGGACTTGGTCGTCAACTGTATTTGCGATCCGACCTTCCACCAGGTTTCGCTGGAACTCGTGGCGGAACTGGTGACGCGGTTCAAGTTTCCGGTGCTCAATCCACCCTGGGCCGTTATCGGTGCCAGCCGGGTGCTGGGAAGTCGCAGGTTGAGCCATCAGCTGGGCGTGACCATGCCGCGGACGACCGAATACGATACCGCCTCCGGCACCCTGGCCGAACATTTGAAACGCCATGGTCAGACGGTTCCCGTTCTTGGCCGGCCGCTGGGTGCCCACGGCGGTAAAGGCCTGGTACGTATCGATAAGGCGAAGGACATTCCGGACGAACTTGCCGACCTGAAAACGTTCCTGATAACGGACTTCGCCGACTACGTTTCCGCGGACGGCCTTTATAGAAAATACCGCGTGGTCTACGTCAACGATCGGATTTTTCGGCGCCATGTGGTGATTTCCGATTCTTGGAAGATCGCAGGGGAAAGCCGCTTGGTCATGGATGTCAGGCCGGAACTGGTTGAGGAGGAGAAAGCGTTTATCGCCGCCAAAGGTGGGGATTTCGAAGACCGTTTGATCCATCAATTTCGTGCTCTGGGACTCGATTTCGGGGTTTGCGATTTCAACATCGGCGATGACGGCACGGTTACCATATTCGAGATCAATCCCTGCTTTCAGCTGACTGCCAGTATTCCCGAGGGAAAACAGGAGAAATGGGGGTACCTGGAGGACAACAACGACGAGATTGTCGAGGCCATTCTGGACACCATGGCGGAGCGGACCGGCAAGGCGGTTTGACCCTCCGCGCTGTTCACCAAGCGCTGAATTCCATACAATGGAACTAGGTTTTTCGGCATATGGCCGACGTCATTTGGTGCGAGGACACGAGAATGGTGCGCAATTTGTTGGCAAACCTAGGCTTGGCTTTTGTCCTTGGCGTGGTTGCGGCGCCGTCGGCGGCTCAGCAGGCGGGCGACACCATCAACATCCCCGGGGCAGGCTCCCAAGTGAACGCGGCGGCGGGTCAGGGTTCGGAAGTCGGAAATGATGGTTCCCGCGCGGTTTCCATCAATCGCCGCCGCGAGGCGGAATTGCGCCGTCTGGATACCGAACGGGACACCCGGGCGCTCGACGGGCGATTGCTGGACGCCGAACGGCGGGTGCGGGACAAGCGCAGCAGCGTCGACAGCAGTCTTATGAGATCGGAACGGAACACCGTACGGCGTAATGAGAGCGCCATGGACCACGAGCTGCGCGTGCGCAACCTGCGGGACGAAACGCGGCGGGTCGATGCAGAAGGATGGCGGATCGAGGATTTAGAACGCCGGATCAAGTCTGGCCAGCGTCGGATGGGAGGTTCGGGACCGGTCGGCGGTTCATTGCGCTAGCTTGATAATCCACTTGGGATATCTGGTGATTTTGGCGGAAATGGGGTTCCGTGGTTGACGCCGGTTGTTTGTGTTAGCATCCTCGGCGCCTATCCAGGATGGAGGACGATAAAGATGAAGAAAATGCTGGGGGTGGTTCTTGCGATCGGGGCATTGGGTTTGGCGGGATGTTCGACCATCGAGGACAAACTGATCGAATCCGGTGCGACGCAGGTCGACACAGCCGGAATCCAAAAGCTGGTAGCCGGACAAACCGTTTACGGGACGACATCGACTGGTGACACGTTTGTCATATATTTCTTCGATTACGGGGCGATGCGGTTGTCGGCGGCGGACGGCCGTTTTCGGGATACGGGGACATGGACGGTGGCCGACGCAGTCCTTTGCTATAAGTGGATGACCCCGGAAGGTAACCGTTGCAAGAAGGTATTTCGGATGAAGGACGGCAAGGTTACCTACACAACGACGACGGAGAAGCAGGGTTTTTTCAACAAGTTCGTGAAGGGCAACGCAGAAAATCTTTGAACACTATCCGTCGAGGACGGGCGTCCAGGCGCCGGTTGGTAGGCCACGGCATTATCGTCGAATGCGAAACGAAGGTGCATATTTCATGAAGCGGGCTTTTCTTGTCGCCATCATTTTTCTGGCAGGCGTTTCGGCGGTACAGGCCGACTTCAAGGACGGTGTCGCCGCCTACAAGAAGGGCGATTTCGAGGCTGCATTCAGCGAATTTATGGTTTTGGCCGAGGGCGGCAGCGCGCGGGCCCAGCACACCCTGGGGTACATGTATGAACAGGGCAAAGGCGTCGAACAGGACCTTGTTTCAGCGGTGACATGGTATCGCAAGGCTGCCGAACAGGGCGATCCTACAGCCCAGTTCAATCTGGCTATCATGTACTACAATGGGTCCGGCGTGCTGAGGAACTATACCGAGGCGGCGGAACTGTTCCGCAAGGCGGCTGAACAGGGGAATGCGAGAGCCTTGTATAATCTGGGCGAGGTATGCCGGCAGGGGCATGGCGTGCTGCGTGATCTCTCACAGGCATACATGTGGTACGCCCTGGCGGCGATCAGCGGTGATACCCTGGCGGCCAAGGCCCGCGATAAAATGGCCAAGCAAATGCGTCCCGGGCAATTGGAACGGGCCGAGGCGATGGCCGACAAGTGGCTCCAGGAGCACCGCCAATAACGGCGTGCCCCGATTGCCCGCAATCCCGGGCTTGTAAGGTCCTCTTAAGAAATATCAGGCAATAGTACGGTTCGTCCTATGAGACGGCGCCGGGTCGTTCCGTCAGTGGACATGATCGCCATGGGCAGGAGGTCCGGCCGTCGATGGCAGGCGGAGGTACGGGTGACGCAACCAGCCAAGCCGATATCGGTTTCCGAGGCGTTGACGCAAGGTGCCGACCACCATATGGCGGGCCGCCATCGGCAGGCCGAGGCCATCTACCGGCAGGTCCTCAAGGCCCAACCGGACAATGCCGACGCACTCCATCTTCTCGGTGTTCTTGCCCGCCAATTGGGACAGCCGGCGGCAGCCGTCGAGCTCA
>JAJFIG010000076.1 GCA_021775195.1 Rhodospirillales bacterium
GCCCGGCGGATCAGGGTGATGGTGGCGTCGGCGAGGTAATAGAGGGGCAGAATCAGGGCCGCCGGCCAATGGCCCCTGGCGGACAGGGAGAGCAGCAGCCAGCCGAGCAGGAAGCCCAAGGGAACGCTGCCGACGTCGCCCAGGAACAGGCGCGCCGGGTGCCAGTTCCAGTACAGGAACCCGAGGGCGGTGGCGGCGGCCGTGAGGCCGTATAGGAGGGTGCGCTGATCGAGGCCGGCGGCGGTGGTGACGACGGCGATGCCGATGCCGATGCAGGCGGTCTCGGTGGCGGCGATGCCGTCGATCCCGTCCATGAAGTTGAACAGGTTGATGAACCAGATCCAGAGCAGTCCGGCGCAAACTAGGTCCAGGGCCGGGGGCAGGAATCCGCCCATGTAGGGCGTCCAGCCGGGCATCACGGCCAGGGCGACGGTGACGGCGGCGCCCTGGCCGATCAGGCGCACCAGGACCGGCAGGCCGCCGAGATCGTCGAGCCAGGAGAGGGCGGCGAGGGCGGCGGCGACGGCGCAGATAACGAGGACTTCCGCCGGCCCTCCCGGGCCGCCGATGCCGGTGCCGGCCCAGGCGGCGGTGAGCACCGCGACCACCGCCAGGCCGCCGCCACGGGGTGTCGGAACGGCATGGGAGCTGCGCTCGTTGGGATGATCGAGGATGGCGCGGCGGCGCAGATACCCGGCCAGCAACCCCGAGGCGGCGAAGGAGACGGCAAGGACGAGAAGAAGCAGACCGGCAACGGAAAACCACGTCATGGCGGCAGTTTATAGCGCCCGCGAGGCCAGGTCGTGTACTCAATTCCGTCCGCTTTCCCCCGTCGGGCCCGGTCCGTCCTTTGCAATTGCGGTTTGTGAGCCCATTATTCGTGTTGATGGCAAACCGTCTTGCGATCTTATTGCTCGCGGCGCTTTTGTCCCCCTGGCCCGGCGGCCTCCCCGCGATGGCGGGCGAGCCCTATCGGGGGGTCCTGTTCGACGCCCATGCCCACCTGTCGAAGCGCTCCACACCGGAACGGGCCTTCGCGGATTTCAAGAATGCCGGCTTCGAAAAGGCCGTCCTGTTCGCCGACGTCAAGCGCGCCGGGGATATCGCCGAGGCCGGGAAGGGGTTCTTCCTGGTCTTCGCCGATCCCTTCATCCGCGACAAGGTCAGGGTCGATTCCGGCCCCAAGGAAGTCCGCTATCAATTTTCGGGGGACCGGCTTTCGAGGATCGGAAAGGCCCTCGAAGGGGGACGGGTCCGGGGGTTCGGCGAGATCTACTTCCGGCTCGGCTGGGCGCCCTTCGCGCCGGACGGCATCGTTACCGACATCGAGGGGGACGACGCAAAAAGACTGCTGGCCGTCGCCAAATCCTTCGACGCACCCGTTCACATCCATCTCGACGCCAAGCATGTGGATATCCTCAGGCGGCTCCTGACGGCAAATCCGGGGGTGCGGTTCGTTCTTGCCCACTGCGGCTTTTTCAAGCCCGCCGACCTCGGCGCCCTGCTGGACGGCCATCCCAACCTCTTTGCCGAAACCTCGCTGGTCTTCAATCCCTTCATCGAGCGCTTCGCCAACCTGCCGCTGGAAGACGGCGACCTGAAAGCGGACTGGAAAGCCCTGCTGCTCCGCCATGCCGGGCGGCTGATGATCGGCACGGACTACACCGCGCGCCGCGCCGATCAGTTGCCGAAACTGGCGGCCTATTACCGCCAAGTGCTGGGCTTCCTGCCGGCGGTGGAAGCGGACAAGATCGCCCACGGAAATTTCTCCCGCCTGTTCATGAAAGATTGAGATTTCCGGCCGCCTGTCGAGGCGCCAATTCCTGGAATCCGCCAAGGTGTCGGGTTTCTTTACACTTTCGCGTGCGCCCGGCTGGCCGGCAAGAAATTGATAACACGGAGATATTTTTTCGACGCATACAGGGTTATGCAATCCCGGGTTTCGGGTGTCGGGATTCCTTACACCCGGGATTTTCCGCCAGCGAATCCCATAACCATTTGCTGAATAACGATAAATCGAATATCGGCCGGTTCCACACCGGCAATAGCCCTAAAGAAGGTGTCGGAATTCTTTACATTCCGGAATAATTCCATTTCGCGTTATGAGTGCAAGCCCTTGATATGCTGAAATTTGTGCAAGTTGGCACGAAACTTGCGTAGCTAATCGTCAGCGCCCGGTCCGATTCAAGGGAGCCTGGTTTTGCGCTTGATAACGGGTGAGGAACGGAAATGAAAAAGATCGGATCACGGGCCTTGATGGCGGCATTGTGTGTTGCCGTGTTCACCGGCGCCCTCATGCTGGCGGCGCCGGCCTCGGCGACCCTGATCGGCGACAATATCGACATCCGGATCGAGTTCGATCATTCGGATCCGAACTTCCCTACGCCCGCCGGGTACACGGCGGACGACGTGTCCCTTCCCGGCGTTCTTGTGCAGGACACCAGCGGCCCGCCGGAATTGCAGGTCGCGTATTTCGGCAATATCGTAACTCCACCCGATGACCCGGTTTCGTTCGGTGTCTTGTCCTGGGACGTGGACGACAGCGCGATCGCGCTGGGCTATTTCGGAGGCACAACTGATCCCGGTTTAGAACCGCCGTTCATACCCCCCTTCGATTTGTGGCTCGAGGGCCTGGAATGGGTCGGCGTACCGGGCACGATCAGCGATGTCACCATCGACCTCGGCGGCGACCTGCTCGGTCTGCTCGCCGGGCTGACGGTGAGCGACTTCGGGACCGACGGGGCGACCGGAGAATCCTTCATCCATATTCATTTTCCCGGGATCAAGGAGAGCCCCCTTTCGTTCTTCTTCGGCGGGGCTATTTTCAATATCGAGACGGCGCACGGGCAGGTGCCCGAACCCGCGACGCTGGCAATCTTCGCCATCGGCCTCGCCGGTCTCGGCTTCGCAAGGCGCAGACGGACGGCCTGACCGGGGCCACGCACCAGCGTTCATTCACGCGGTACCCTTGCGTTTTTTCAGCGCAGTGCGGTGCATGGTATAGAGGGTACTGGCGATGATGATGCCGGCGCCCGTCAGCGTCCATACGGTCGGGATTTCGGCGAAAAAGACGATGCCGATGACGGTGGCGAAGAGCAGCCGGGCGTATTCCATGGGGGCGATGGCGGCGGCCTCGCCGACCCTGAAGGCCTGAATAAACAGCCACTGCATCAACGACATCAGGCCGCCGATCATCACGATCATATACCCTTCCTCGAAGGTCGGCGTGACCCACCCATAGATCGCGGGACCGGCCATGAGCAGGGTCACGAACGTCGACTGGAAGGCCATGATGGTCGACGGGTTGTCGATCTGCGACAGCTTGCGCATGACGATGTTGATGCCCGACACGAACAGGGCCGAGGCCAGGGCGAGAAGGGCATAGGCGTCGATGCTCCCGGTATCCGGGCGGACGATGACCAGCACGCCGATGAAGCCGGCGATGACGCTGGCCCAGCGGCGGACACCGACGATCTCCTTCAAAAAGACGATGGCGAGAATGGTGGTGAACAGGGTGCGCACGAAACTGATCGCCGTCACCTCGGCCAGGGGCAGGTGCACGACCGCGGTGAACCCGGTGATCATGGCGATGACGGATAATGATCCGCGCATGACATGAAGACGCAGGACCCTGGTCCTGAAGACGCTGTCGATGTGGCGGACAATCACCGGCGAGATGATCGTCAGGACCAGAAGCTGGCGGATGAACAGGATCTCGATGACCGGGATGGTCTGCCCCACCTGCTTGATCAGGGCGCTCATCACCACGCCGACCAGGGACGCGGCGAGAACGATCAGGGAGCCCCGGACGTTTCCCGGAATTCTCAGCCAGCGGCGGTAAACCTTGCGTATGATGTCGCGGCCCTTCTGTCCTGGAGTCCCGTGCCGGCCAAATCAAAACCCGGCGACTGGCGCCGGGACGGATGCCGGGATCGGGCGCCCGGTCATGGGCCGGGCGGACGGGCATCGTATAGGGCCGGTAGGGGGAAAAGTAGCCGGAAACGGGCGAAATCCGGGCCGCGTTGACAGTGGCCCCGCAACCTGTGATGCTTTTTGCGGGGGCATCCAATCGCCCACGTAGTGCGGAGGACGGACGTGACAAGAACGACAACCGCAACGGCGCCGGGCCGATCGAGGTGGCGGACATTAACGATTTTCGCCGCCGTCGGCGCCGCGAGCCTTCTCGGCTTCGGCGTTGAACCGGCGCGGGCGACCGTCCAATACACCTACGACGGCAATACCTACACCAGTGCGGGCTTTCCCTATACGACGGCGATGAAGATCACCGGGTCCTTCGATGTCGCCGGGGCGGGGTTGGCCGGGGGCCTCATGGGCACCGACGTGTCCGGCCTTTTGAGCGCCTTCTCGTTCAGCGACGGGGTGTTCAGTTATACGGACACCGACCCCGACATCGGCGTTACCAAATTCGAGGCGACGACCGATTTCTCGGGCCTCCTTACTGGATGGATCATCCAATTGGAATTCATCGCCGGAAACAATGCCTCAACCTTCATGCGGACACGCTTCGACCTGGGTTCGGGAATGGACGTCGATAACACGCTCGAGGTCAGCAGCAACGCCGGCATAGGCGGCAGCGCAAGCGTTTCGGACAATGCCGGGACCTGGACCACCGTAAGCATCCCCGAACCCGCCACCCTCGCCCTCTTCGCCCTCGGCCTCGCCGGGCTCGGGTTCGCGAGGCGCCGGTAACTACATTTCCTTCATTTCCGCGACCTCGAGGGTGCCGCCGGTATCAAGGAACGGGCATTCCCCGGCCATTTCGAGAGCCCCCTCCAGGTTCTCGGCCCTGACGACGGAAAATCCCGACATGGGGTTCGGCCCGCCATCGTCCGATACGCCGGAAGCGCTGACGATCCTGGATTTTCCCAGGGGCGTGCCGGGGTTGACCGCGGCATCGCCGAGGCCGGCGACCCAGGCTTTCCATTTTGCCATATGCCGGGCCCCCTCCTCCGGGGTCTCGGGCTGTTTACCGCCGTGATAGGCGATAATGAAGTTGGGCATTGGTTTTTCTCCTGTTTCTCGAATTCGGTTTGCGAGGCGCTCGGGTTTCCGGCGTGACGGCGGCCAACCCGAACGGCCGTCCCCCTCAAGCCGGGGTTCATCTGGAAAACGCCGGATCGTCAATAGTATAAAATAATAATAAAATTAATAGTAAAGTTATATGAAAAGTAAATACGCAATATACGTAAATAAGAATTTTGACATTAACCATATTGAGGTCTAATTTACATTCACATTGGTTGTCATAACGATAACAGAGGTAGGAGGTTGATATGAGGGCCAAGTCCCCTATTAGGATATTCAAGGATGAATCCGGTGCCACGGCTATCGAATATGGCCTGATCGCCGCTCTCGTCTCCGTCGCCGCGATTACCGCGTTGTCGGCCATGGGTGGATCTCTCGACACCATGTTCACCAACGTTTCGGGCATTCTGAACAAGGCGGTCGCACCGTAAGCGAACGCGACCGAACTCTCCACTCGTTTCCTCCCCCGGACATTCCTGTCCAACCTTCGGGCCGATATCTCCCGTCGGCCCGAAGGCGGGGGGAAATTAGGGCGACCGTTTCCTAAATCCACCTAAATCATTTCCCCCGTTCTTTTTTCGAGTCAGCGCCCGCCTGTTGCCGCGCCGGATCACATGATGGGGCAGGCCGGGGCGATCGCTCCATGACGCCATGAATGGCGTATTTCGTGCAATTGGTAAACTGTCAGCTTAATAGGGTGCCAATCCCTGGAATCCGCACAAGTGTCGGGATTTTTTACACTATTCCGCGCCTCCTAAATCACGCTAACCCCGTGCAAACACAGGACAATCTGTTGTTGTGCCCATGATGTTTCGCAATCTAGGGCGTTGGGTGTCGGAATCCTTTACACCGGGTAATACGCCGTCTGGGCGCTCCTAAGCCATTACGATATAATACGAAATCGCCCCGGCGCCGGTCCGGGGGTGGACAAATCCCCAAAAAAAGTGTCGGTATTTTTTACAGTTTCGCCGGGGACCCCGTGCCGGCGATCCGCTTAAGCCCTTGAGTCCGCTAAATAACCACATCAATGGCATGGTTTTTGCATGAATTCCGTTACCGCCGTTGGCCGACGGCATGGGGGAACGCAGGGGAGGCCCGCCGATGATCGGAAAGCATTTTTTCGCGGTTTCACTGGCCCTTGCCCTGTCGAGCGCCGGCGGCGCGGCGCTGGCAGGCACCATCTACAACAACGGAACGGCCGATCTTCAGGACAGGTTCGCCGCCGGAGTGCCCGGGGGCCTTCAGAGCGATTTCGACGGCGGCGGCCTGCAGGTCGCGGACGACTTCACCCTCAATGCCGGCGCCAGCACGGTGACGGATATCCACTGGTGGGGCTTCTACCAACCGAACACGGCGACGCCGCCGGCGGACACCTTCACAGTCCGCATTTTCGCCCAGGGAACCAACGGCCTGCCCCTGGCGGCTCCGTTGTTCGAGGTGAACGCGGGCGCCGCCGGGCGAACCGCGACCGGCGGCCAATTCGACGTGCGTGACGGCTTTACCGCCAACCCCCCGATCGTCGCCACATTCGACATCTATGAATACTGGGTCGATATCGCGCCGCTGACGCTGGTCGCCGGAACCCGCTACTGGCTGTCCGTCGTCAACGACACCACCGGGGACCCCGACCACGACTGGAAATGGTCGATCTCGGCAGGGGGGAACACTACACCCAACGTTCTCCGGTTCGCGGACGGCGACCCCTGGTTCATTTCGGCCAATTTCAATGCCCTTTTCGACAGGGCGTTCATCCTGACCGACGACAACCTGACCGGCGATATCCCGGAACCCGGCACCCTGGCCCTGTTCGCCATCGGCCTGACCGGTTTCGGGTTCATTCGACGCAGACGTTCCGCATAGAAGGGGAGTTTCTACGAGATGACGCTAAGAAAATGTTTGATCTCATGCCGTCCTTTCCTACTCGTTCTTTTGGTAGGTTTCAGTTTTCACTCGCAAGCCGCAGTCTTGAGTTTTGATCCCAGCGCTCAAGCCGTCGGGTTGGGCGCTAACGCCAGTGTCGATTTACGCATATCCGGTTTGGGCGACGATATTTTAACCGCCTTCGACCTGGACGTGACCTTTGATGATTCCATACTGGGCTTTCAAAGTTTCACCTTTGGTACGGGCTTGGATGCCCTCGGGTTGGGAACATTGAACAGCGCCACCGATCTTGGCGGCGGCGTGGTTAACGTTTTTGAACTTTCGCTTGATTTTGATGCGGTTCTGATGATCCACCAACCCAACGATTTTGTCCTGGGTACCTTCAGTTTTGCCACATTGGGCCTCGGGACCAGCGCGTTGACGACAACAGTGGACACCCTGGTCGGCCAACTTGTCTTTGTTCCAGGTCGGGGCGAAGTGGCATCGGAATTGCCGGCGCAAGCGCAGTCCGGATCAATCACGGTGGTCCCGGTCCCGGAACCCGCCACCCTGACCCTCTTCGGCCTGGGCCTGCTCGGGCTTGGCGCCGCACGGTGGCGGAAGAAACGCGCCGCCTGATCGCCCCGACACCGGTTGTTCAAAGCGGCGGTCTTCGGGCCGCCGTTTTCTTGTGCGCGGAATGTCCGGGCCGGGCCACCCGCGGGCGTCACGCGAGCAGTGCGATAACCTGATAACCGAGCCAGTAATGCACACCCGCGAAGGCGGCGTAGAGGACAAGGGCGAGGACCGCGACCTTGGCATCCTTGACGATGGGGCCCTCGGCCGGCGCCGGCCACGGCCCCTCGGCGCGATTGATGACCGCCATTTCCACCAGCGCCCAGAGCCCGAGCCCGCCGAACAGGACAAGCGACGCCAGGTCACCGTTGACCAGGAGGTGCGCCACGGCCCAGACGACGAGGCCCAAAAGCATCGGATGGCGTAACGTCGACGCAACGACGCCGCCGGCCCTTCCCGCGTCCATCAAGAAGATCGCGACCAGCATCAGCAGATTGTTCACATGCCATACCCAGGCGGGCAATGCGT
>JAJFIG010000077.1 GCA_021775195.1 Rhodospirillales bacterium
CATCGGGACATTGATCGACAACGATGACCGGGACCGCACCGAATCGGACCTGTCGCTGCGCACGGCTTACGAAATCGTTCCCGAATACGAAGCCTTCCTTCGCGGCACGGTGAACGACCGCTCCTATGACGAACTCGGTACAACAGACCGCCTGGACCGGGATTCCCACGGGTTCGAAGTTGTTGCCGGCGTGTCGATGGATTTCGGTGGCGTTACCTTTGGTGATTTTTTCGTCGGATGGGCGCAACAGTATTACGGTGATACGGCGCTCGACAATATTGGCGAACCGTTGGTCGGGGCGGATATCACCTGGAATATGACGTCGCTGACGACGCTGCGTGGGGGGATCCTCAGGCGGATCGAGGAAACCACTCAGGGCGGGGCGTCGGGATTTTTCGTTACCCGCCTGGGGCTCGAAGCGGATCATGAACTGCTTCGAAACCTGCTGCTCAATGCCAACGCGGCGGTGACACACAACAATTACAAGGGCGTCGACCGGGACGATTACATATACGAGGGCGGTATCGGCGCGAAGTATATGATGAACCGGAATTTTTGGGGATCGCTGGAATATCGCTACCGCCAGCGGGAACGGGACACCGCCCCGGCCCTCGGCGACGCGGACTACAAACAGAATACCGTCATGCTGCGTCTCGAATTGCAAATGTAATCATTCAGGTAGTGCAAAAGCATCTGTCCGTAATCGGTTAAGCAGATGTAAATCTTCCGGCAGGTAATCTGCGCGTCAACAGTTCGAACGTGTACGAGGAAGGCGGGAAGAGAATGGTTAGTGCACGCCGCTTTTCACAGTCGCGGTGCGCTGCGGGGCGCCCGCTGCTGTTCGTCCTTTTTTTCGTGTTTGGTTTGTATTCGGGGCTCATGCCGGCCACGGCGACCGAGCTCGACGGCTACAAGCTGGGATCCGGTGACTTGCTTCGGGTCATGGTATTCGGCCAAGAGGATTTGTCCGGCGAGTTCGAGGTTGAAGGCTCGGGCTTCATTTCGTTGCCATTGATTCTCGAGGTGAAGGCGGCCGGTCTGACCGTCCGCCAGTTGGAAAAAAAGATCACCGGCAAATTAAAGCCCGACTTCCTCAAGAACCCGCGTGTCAGCGTGGAGGTTCTCAACTACCGGCCATTTTATATCCTTGGCGAGGTCAAATCGCCGGGGAGTTACCGGTTTGTCAACGGTATGACCGTGGTGAACGCGATCGCGATGGCCGGAGGCTATACCTACCGGGCGCGGGAGAACCAGGTCATGCTTACAAGAGCCAGCGATGCGAAAAAAAAGCAAATGAAAGCCGACCACCAAACACCGGTCTTGCCTGGAGATGTCATAGAAGTTCCCGAGCGGTTCTGGTGACGTGATCGGTCCTTCTGGAGGGTGGAACCGGAACTGTTTCGGATGGCAGTGTAACAATCGATTGATGTGGCGGGTTGATCAAACCGAGCTACGCAGACAGCGGGTATCTCATGGACACCTTTGATACTGAAGGAGGGGCGTACGTGGGCCGGTCCGACAAGGGACTCGCCGCGCAATATTCGCCATCGATGGAGGATGTTGATCTGCGCGAAGTGCTGCGCAAGATATGGCGCCGCAAGGGCATCATCTTTGCTACCGTCGTCGTGCTGACAACGTTGACCGGCATCGCGCTGTTCCAGATGACGAAGTTGTATACGGCGGAAACACTCGTGATGATCGAGACCCGCGGGTCGAATATCGTCGGCATTGAAGCGGTCTTAACCGGGATGTCGGCGGATGCGGAAGCGATCGAGAGCGAAATCGAAGTCATTCGCTCGCGTGGGCTCGCCGAAAAAACAATCAAAAAGCTGAAACTCGACCAAAATCCCGAATTCAACGAAACCCTGCGACCCAAGCGGTTTCTGGCTGACCTCCTGGACCTCAACCAGTTCGTTCCCAAAGAATGGTTGGACGTGCTTCTTGGGCGTACGGACGAAATCGTTCTTTCGCCGGAGGAGATAGAGGCCAAAAAACGGGTTAGAATCATCGACAACTTCCTCACGCGCCTCAACATCGCGCCAAAAGGCCGCTCGAGGGTGATCGGCATCGGGTTCACGTCGGAAAATCCCGAAACAGCGTCGAAGGTCGCCAATACGCTTGCCGATCTTTACATCGTCGAGCAGCTGGAGGTTAAGTTCGAGGCCACCCGCCGGGCCAATGAATGGTTGAACTCGCGGATTTCCGGACTGCGCGAAAAGGTCGACGCGTCGGGCCGCGCGGTCGAAGAATTCCGGCGGAAGTCAGGATTGATCGAGAGTAGCGGCGTGACCCTCGCCGGACAGCAGTTATCGGAATTGAACACCCAAATGGTCCTGACCCGTACGAAACGGGCCGAGGCCGAAGCTCGTTTGCGCCAGGTTATCGGCCTCGTGTCGTCGCCGGGCGGAGTCGACTCTGCGGCCGAGGTTCTGCAGTCGGGTCTTATCCAGCGTCTCCGTGAACAGGAGGCCGAGGTTCAGCGAAAAGTGGCGGAACTTGCCGTGGAATACGGAGAACGCCACCCGAAAATGATCAATGCGCGGGCCGAAGTACGGGATATCGAGAAGAAGATTCAGTCCGAGGTCAACAAGATCGTCAAAGGTCTGGAAAACGAGGTTGGGATCGCAAAAGCGCGTGAAGCTTCGATGGTGAAAAGTCTTGAGGAATTGAAACAGGAGGTCGGGCAGTCCAATCGCGCGACCGTCAAACTGCAGGCCCTGGAACGTGAATCGACAGCCGATCGAACGCTGTTGGAGACCTTTCTGTCGCGGTTCAAGGAAACCAGTGCCCAGGAAGACGTGAATATCCAGCAAGCGGATGCGCGAATAATTTCCTTTGCCGACGTCCCCGATAAGCATTCATTTCCCAAAAGAACGCTCATTCTCGCCCTGACTTTCGTCGGTTCGTTTTCGATCGGCCTATTGTTGGTCTTTATCGTCGAACGGCTGGACAACGGGTTCAGGAGCGGCGAGCAGATCGAAAAACTCACCGGGGTGTCGGTGCTGGGCCTCGTCCCGGTGCTGAGCGGCTTGTCGAAGATCGGCAAGGCACCGGAATCCTATATTCTCGAACGCCCGGCATCGGCGTTCGGGGAATCCATCCGGACTCTGCATACCAGCGTCCTGCTTTCTCATCTGGACGAACCGCCGAAATCTATTTTGATTACGTCATCCCTGCCCAAGGAAGGAAAGACGACGATTGCTTCCTGCCTGGCGAGGATGCAGGCCATGGCGGGGCGCCGAACAGTGATCATCGATACGGATTTCCGCCGGCCATCCGTACACCGGGCCTTCGGAATTGCCGAACAGCCTGGTCTGGTCGAATTGCTCGCCGGTGAAGTCCAGTTGGAGGATGTCGTGCAAACCGACGAGGCGTCGGGTGCTCATGTCATCTCGTCGGGTACTTCGGCACCCAATCCAAGTAATATCCTGGCGTCGGACCACATGAAGAGGCTTCTCGATTCTCTGGCCCAGACCTACGATCTGATCATCCTCGACTCGCCTCCTGTCATGGCCGTTTCCGATGCGCGAATTCTGTCCAACATGGCCGATGTAACAGTCTTTGTCGTTCGCTGGGCCGAGACCAGGCGCGAGGTAGTGAACGCGGGCCTCAAGCAGATCATTTCCTCCTCTGGCCGGCTGGCCGGGGTCGTGCTGTCGATGGTCGATGTCCGCAAGCACGCCCGCTACGGCTATAGCGATTCGGGCGTCTATTACGGAAGCGTCAAGAAGTACTACACGGGCTGACCGCCGATGGCAGTCAACCTGCCGTCGACGAAGATGAGCCCGGGCCTCGCCCTGGCCCTGTTTGTCGGTACGGTGATGATCGTCTTCGGCGTGGCGCGGACGATCTCTGCCTTCTCGATGTTGCCGGGCACGCCCGTCCTGAAGAATATCCAGAGTCTCAATTCGGTTCAGGCGGATGGCCTCGAGCTCCTGATAGCATCGCGGAAACGGGGATTGCGGTGGAGCGATTCCGGGCGTGCCTGGACCGATTTGGGGCTCGCCCAACTCCTGCTGGCAACTACCGAGGGCATCGACGGCGAACGTCGGAGAAGCCTCGTAAACGAGGCCATAGTATCCTTGAACGCGGGACTTGCCCTGGCGCCAGCGAATCCTTTCGCCTGGACCAGGCTGGCCTATGCCGAATCCTTGGCGAAAGGGCCGTCGCCGCAGGTCGTCTCGGCTCTCCGTATGGCGCTTTTCACGGCGCAATACGAACCCCGTCTCCTATTCGTAAGGCTGGAACTGTGTTTTCAGGTCTGGTCCCAGTTCGACGCCGGCGACCGCGACCTCATCTTCAAGCAAGTGCGTTTTGCTTGGCGTATCCAGCCCAAGCGCCTCGTCGAGTTGGCTCTGCGGATCGGTAAAGTCAATCTCGTGCGCGCGTCCCTTCTGTCGTCGCGGGAAGACCTGAGTGAATTCGAAAAAGTGCTCCGTGAGCAGCGATCATCGTCGTGACAAAGTGAGATTACGAAGGGGGATATCAGTGGCACAGGACGATTCCACCATCCGCGTCGGCATCGTTGGTACGGGGTTTATCTCGAAACACTTTCTGCTGGCCTTCCACGACGACCCGGGGCTCGACATTACGCGGGTTCTGACGCGCCGCGATCCCGACCGATGCGGCGAGTATCCCGACCGGGATCTGCTGACCAATTCCCGTGCCGAACTGATGGACAACAGCGACGTGATCTTCGAGTGCACGGGTGATCCGCTTTATGCGTCCGACGTCATCGACGAGGCGTGCAAGGCGTCGCGGCCAGTGGTGACGCTGAATGCCGAGTTCCATGTCACGGCGGGCTCCTATTTCGTCGACAAGGGGTTGGTGAGCGAGGCCGAGGGGGATCAGCCGGGTAGCCAGGCGGCGTTGCATGAGCGGGCGGTCGAAATGGGGTTCAGGCCCATTGTCTACGGCAACACCAAGTCCTTCCTCAACCACACACCGACGCTGGAAGAAATGGAATACTGGGGAGCCAAGCAGAACATTTCCCTGCCCATGGTGACCTCGTTCACCGATGGCACCAAGCTGCAGATCGAGCAGGCGCTGGTCGCCAACGGCCTTGGCGCGACCGTGGCCGCGCCGGGTCTACTGGGCCCGCAAATTCCGGACCTGGACGCCGCCGCCCAGCACCTGGCGGCCGAAGCCAAGAAGCTGGGTACGCCGATCGCCGACTACGTACTGTTCGCCGGCGCCCCCCACGCCATCTTCGTGGCCGCCGAACACAACGAGGACCAGCGGGACTGCCTCGCCTACCTGAAGATGGGTGACGGGCCTTTCTACGTCATGGTGCGCAAGGACATCCTGGCCCACCTGGAGGTGGCGCGGACGATCCGCCGGGTTGCCATAGAGGGCCGAAGCCTGCTCACCAACTCGGCGCTGCCGTCGGTCAACGTCGTCACAGTGGCGAAAAGGGACCTGCCGGCCGGGACCCGTATCGACAAGGGAATCGGCAGCTTTGACGTCCGCGGGATCGCAGTGAAGATCGCCGACAGTCCCGGCGCCCTGCCCATCGGCCTCATGGACAATGCGGTGATCACCCGGCCGGTCGAGGCTGGCGCCCATCTGACTTTCGATGACGTGGACCTGCCTGATTCCCTAGCTCTCGAGGCGTGGCGGCAGGTCGAGAAAAACGTCGTCGCGTCTTTGAAGTGATAGGGCCCACGCCGCGGCATTTTCCGCGGAGGGAAAGAACTATCGGCCGGTGTGCTCGCGGCTGCTCCAGGACTGGGCGCAGGCCGCCCCCATGACAAGGCTGTAGAATGCCGCCACGGCGGGGATTTGAAGGCTGAAATCGACCATGGCGTGGATGCCGACCTGTACGGTGACGGCGAACCCTATGCAGGGGAAGATGGCGTTGCGGTAACGCCTGCGGACGCCGCAGAGCGTCAGAACCGCCAGCCCGCCGATGGTGGCGAAGAGGGCGAAGGCGCCAGGCAGGCCCAGTTCCAGCCCGTTTTCCAGATAGGTATTGTGGGCCTCCATGTAGAAACTGCGCAGGCTCTCGTCGCGATAGAAGCGGAATACCTCCTCGAAGGTTCCGTACCCGGTGCCGAGTACCGGGGCGGCCTCGATCGCCTCAACGGTTTTTTCGTAGACCAGGGGGCGTTCCTGGGTCTCAACCGATATCCTGGCGAGGCGTTGATCGGTGCCCTCGCCGCCGACCGCGAACAGAAGGGTTCCGGCGACGACGGCGACGACGGTCACGGAGAGGGCAAACCGAAGCCTGGCTTCGCGGGTGATCCCCTGGATCAGGCAGAGTGTCAGAAGTCCCGCCCCCGTGCTGATGAAACCGCCGCGGGAGTGGCTGAGCAGGAGGGCGGTCGCGATGACAATGCAGGCGACAAGCAGGATCCAGGGCGGCGGCCACGCGGTATTCAGCAGGCGGTGAAGCCCGTCGCGCCAGCCCAAGGCCCCGCCCAGCGACTTCCTCAGGGCATCGAGCAGCAGGCCGGATGCGCATAGCAGGGTCAGGCCGGCGAAGGTGGCAAAGGAATTGCGATTGACGAAGGTGCTGGTTAGGTCGTTCTTGTAGGCGTACTTGTCGAACCAGAGGATGGTCTGGGATCCCGAAAACTGGACGATCAGGCCGTAGATGGAATAAAGGGCGCCGGCCGCGGGGACCATGAAGATCACGTGGCGTGCCCGCGTCGACGAACGGCAGTATTGAAGCGACAGCCAGAAAATGCCCCCGTAGGTCAACAGGCGAAGCAGTGCCGACCGGGTGGCGTAGGGGTTGAGGGACACACTGCCGCGGAGGTCGCGCCCCAGCGCCTCGCTAGCGGTGTTCCAGATCGGATGATGCCAGGACTCCGGCGTCAGGGGCAGGGACTGGATCAGGGCCCACAAAACGGTCACGCCGAACAGAACCACAAACGGCCAAATGCTTTTCACGGCGACGGGTGGCTGCTCGCCCCGGTGGGCATGGGAGAATGCCCAGCCTACCAGCAGGACGCCGACGATGGATGCCATCAGGCCCCAACTCCAGACATAGACGGATGCCAAGGGCAACGGGGCCAGGACGACAAGCGCGAGGAGAGACCGGAAAACTATCATGGGAGGCGGAAATCCAAAACCAGACGCATCGATGGACGTTCGTCGCCGTTGGTGAATTTTTGCTCCCCAAGGATTAAAACATCGTTACGGTCCCTTCCGGGCAGGGGCGCCGGGCTAAAGGAAATTTAACGATATTCGGACAGATTCGGGTGATCGTCGGCGACTGGCCGGCGGTGACGGTCGCGCGGTGTTGGCGTGTCATGCATGTACGATGGTGGATCAGGCGGGTGGCATCGAACCGGAAACCGAGAAGAAAAATCCTCGCTGTCAGTTCCGGCGGCGGGCATTGGGTTCAGTTGCTGCGCTTGCGCCCGGCGTTCGAAGGTGACGACGTCCACTACCTGACCGTCAACCCGTCCAACCGCGCCGACGTTGTGCCGCATCCCTTCTTCACCGTGCGCCATGCGTCGCGGTGGAACAAGTTCGGGCTGATCGTCCTCGCCGTTCAGGTGCTATGGGTGGTCATGCGGGTCCGGCCGCAGGTGGTCGTCTCCACCGGTGCGGCGCCCGGCTATTTCGCCCTTCGGGTGGGCAAGCTCTTAGGCGCGCGGACGATCTGGCTGGACAGCATTGCCAACGCCGAGGAGTTGTCGCTCTCCGGGCGCCTCGCCGGCAAGTACGCTGATCTTTGGCTCACGCAGTGGCCCCATCTGGCGAAAACCGAGGGCCCCAAGTTCGCGGGGACCGTGCTGTGATATTCGTTACCGTAGGCTCGCAGATCCCGTTCGACCGGCTGATCCGGGGCGTCGACGACTGGGCCGGATCACGCGGATACACCGACGTTTATGCCCAGATCGGACCGTCCGATCTGAAACCGAAACACATCCAATGGTCCCAGTTCATCGAGCCCGACGAGTTCCAGCGCCGCGTCGCCGAGGCCAAGGCCGTGGTTGCCCATGTCGGCATGGGGACGATCATCACGGCCCTCGAATTGGGCACGCCGATCCTGGTGATGCCGAGGAAGGCGACACTCGGCGAGGCGACGTCGGAACATCAACTGGCGACCGCCAAGCATTTGATCGAGCACAGCCGCGTCACGCTGGCCGTCGACGAACATGATCTGGTCGAAAAGCTTGATCACATCGATTCGCTGGCGGCGGGCGGCACCCTCGGCAGCCAGGCGTCCCCAACGTTGGTGGACGCCATCCGCGGGTTTATCGATGAGGTTCCCAACGGGTATTAGCGATTGTCCAAGATTTGTTCCTGAAAGGCGAAACCGGGCCATTCCCAGGATTACCAGAGCGTCCGGCCCCTGGTCAGGGTTTGGGCAGGACGTCGCGCAACAGCGCCAGCGTCTGCTCGCCCTTTTGCTTCCAGGTCTCGTCGCGCACGCGGGCCTGAAGGCGTTCGACCCTCCCGTCCCGCGGTTCGTCGAGGGCCTGGCGGATGCCCCGGGCGAAGGCCTCGGCATCGTTGGCGGCGGTGACATAGCCGTCGTAGCGGCGCAGTTCGTCGAAATCCGTGCTCACCACGGGCCGGCCTGCTGCGAGGTATTCCTTGAGCTTGATCGGGTTGCAGCCCTTGATCCACGGGCTCTGGTTCCAGGGCATGATGAGAACGTCGCAGGCCCCCGGATAGCGCCAGACCTCCTCATAGGGCCTCTGGCCGAGCATATGAACGTTGCCGGCGTCGATGCTGCCCTCGGGCAGGGTCGAGGCACCGACGAGAACGAACTGGACGTCGGGCAGGCGGCGGACGATATCCCGGAACAGGCCGGGATCGAAAGTATGTTCGTCGATGGAGCCGATGAATCCGGCCCGGGGGTGGGATATGTGTTTCATGTCGTCGGGTTCGGGCGCTGTCGCGCCGGCGGCGAATTGGTCGTAATCGACGCCGTGATCGATGAACTCGGCGCGGCGGCATTGGTCCCGCTCGCTCTCCATGAGCGCGGTGGCACAAAAGGCGGTGAATTCCGCCTCGCGCTTCAGCTTTCGGTCCAGATGGACGATTCGATCCTTCTCGACGCCCGGAAAGGCCTCGAATTTGTCGGTGCGCTGATAGACAAGTCCGGCCCGGGGAATGGCGTCCACGACCTCGCCGGCGGTGGGCACGGCTACCCAGATCAATGGGTTACGGAAGCCGAGTCTGCGCAGGGCCCAGAAGATCTGGTGTCGCAATATGGGTGTCGAGAAACGGCGCCCGAATTTTCCGGGAATGTTCAGCGGGCTGTAGACATGGAACCCATCGCGGACACGGACGATGCCGCGCCGGATGCTGGTCAGCTTGCGCGCGACGCGCTGGAAGAAGACGGCGCCCTCGTTGACGCGCGGAACGCGCATGCCAATGGAATTGACGTAAAGAACGGGCACGTGCCGGGAGAGCTCGCGCATGATCTGCATGTCGAAATGGCCTTGGTTCTTGTACCACCAGTCCAATCCGCCAAAACAGAGCACGCTGTCGAAGGGCAGGGAGGAACGTTCGCCAACCTCAGCCATGGGTTGGTTCCACTTTCGGTGATGGCGTTGTCGCGGCGTCCGGCGAGATCATTGTGTTGACGTCACGGGCGGTTTGCAAGGTTCGGCGCCCTGTTATAATCGCCGTGTCCACCGGGGAACAGGCTCCCCGACATGCAGGCTTCCATTCCCCGCCAATTAGACAATCCAGGAAATACATATGAGTGAAACGCCGCGAACATACATCGTCATCCTCAATTGGAATGGCTGGGCGGATACCGTCGAATGCCTGGAGAGCGTATTTCGCAACGACCATCCGGACTTCCGTGTCGTGGTCTGCGACAATGACTCGGCGGACGGTTCGCTCGACCATATCGCGGCCTGGGCCGAGGGGCGCGAACCGGCGCCCGCCACCACGAGCCCTGGTATCGTGGCGCTGACGACGCCGCCGATGACCAAACCCATCACCTATGCCGCCTATGACCGGGCTGAAGCCGAGGCCGGGGGAAAACCGGATGAAGACCCGCCCCTGACCTTGATCCAGACGGGCGCGAACCTGGGGTTCGCAGGCGGGACAAACGTCGGGCTCCGCTACGCCCTTGCCCGCGGCGACGCGGATTATGTCTGGGCCCTGAACAACGACACGGTGATCGACCCCAAGGCCCTGGTCACCCTGATCGACGCCATGGAACGCACTCCCAACGCCGGCATGGGGGGGTCGAAGCTGATCTATTACGAGAACTCCGACACGGTGCAGGCGTGGGGTGGGGGTCACCACAACACGTGGCTTTGCGTTGGCGGTTACATCGGCGGTGGCAGGCCGGCGACCGAGTCCGGGGACGCGGGCGCCGTCGTCGCCCAAATGGACTACGTGGCGGGGGTCTCGATGATGGTGTCGCGGGCATTTCTCGAGGACGTGGGCCTGATGGCGGAGGACTATTTCCTCTATTACGAGGAAATTGATTGGGCCTTTCGCATGAAGGGGCGTTTCAATTTCGCCTACGCTCCCGACAGCGTCATCTATCACAAGCATGGCGCCAGCATCGGTTCCAACATGAACCCCCACGAGAAGAGCTTCACCGCCGATTACTTCATCAATCGTAACCGTCTGAGATTTGCCCGACGGTTTACGCCCTGGGCGCTGCCAACGGTGTACCTCGCCCTCGGACTGATCGCCCTCAACCGCCTGCGGCGGGGCCAGTGGGACCGCTTCGGCATGGTCCTCTCGATCATGCTGGGGCTGCCCGCGCCACGCCACAAGCTGCCTAAATAGCTGCGTCCTCTCGGACGACTGCAAGGCTCTCCCGCCCGGGCCCGACTCACCCGATGAGGCGTGGTTTCCAACAAGGGCGGCGCCCTCACCCTCAAGCGTGTGCGGTTTGGGCGCGATAAAATTCGGCGATTTCATGGAGTTTCTCGCGCAGTAGGGCGCGGCGTTTATCGCGTTGTTCCAGCATGCCGGAGCGGTAGGTGCCCCAATCGTCGAGGACCCGACGGATTTTGCCGGCGATGTCGTCGGCTGAATTGTCCGTAAATACCCCGCCGCCAGCGAAACTGTCGCGCATTACCGGCCAATCCGTGGTTACCAGGGGAACGCCGAGGCAAATGGCTTCCTCGGCTGCCATCTGCATGATACCGGGCCGGGTGGTGAGGGTGATGATGGCCATCGTCGAGGCGACGAGCGATAGGTACTCGTCGCGGCTGATGAAACCGGTCATTGCGACGTTGTCGGGCTTCTTGGCCAGGAGGTCCGGGGGGCATTTGCGCTGATCGCCGGTGACGTAGAATTGTACGTTGCCAAGCCGGGCGGCGGCGTCGAAGAAGGCTGCCAGCGGTTCGTCATCGGCGAAGGAGCTGACGAAGACCGCGTTCGGCCGTGGCAGGTCCCGGAGCGGCCTGTTTTCGAGGCCGAGGTCGCCGGGAATTTCCGGGATCAGATACGAATTGCCGCCCCATTTTTCGACGATCACACGATCGTTCTCGTTATGATTGATATTGAAAAGTGCCTTACGGGTGAACCAGCGGTACAGGACCTTGAACCATGGCCAGGCGTTAGGATCGAATGAACGGGAGTGGCAATCCAAAACGAATGGTATTCGGTTTGGCAGAAAATACAGGGCAGCCGAGATCAACAATAGCGGTGGCATGTTCATAAGGAATACCGTTTCGGGTCGCTTCCGGTACAAAATCCACAGAGTCTCGAACGCTGATACGATATGCCGTGCCGCTTTCTGCGGAAGATTACTGTTACCTATGGAAAACACGTAATGCGTGTTTAAATTGAAGCACCGGCCCGTCATGGCGCAGCGATGACTTTCCCGGGTCCAGGAAATCATCAATCCATTGCGGATCGGAAATGGCGCCTCACCGGGGAGCCATGAGGACGGCGGTACGACCCGAACCATTTGCGGTCAGTGTCCTTCGTCGGGGTGGATATTGCGCTGGTACGCTGGCGGCAGCGGTCGGTACGAGTCCACCGCGGGGGCTATCGACGATGTTTCCACGTGGCCCAGATCGGCGTGCCTGGGGTACCGGTAAATAAGGATCATGCCGAAGGCGAAGGCGGAAATCGGGATGCCTTCGGTGCTGATCAGTACCGCCGTGATCGTGACCGACGCGATGAGCATGATGGTGAGAGTCAAAACAAGGGTCCAAACCATGGGATCGTGCTTGGCGACGGCCGGCGACAGGTGAATGGACAGCAGGCGCAGGAACAGCCACACCCCGAAGGCAAGATAGAGGACGACGCCGGCAAGTCCGAAGCGGAGAAGGATACCGAACATACCGATGTCCGATGCAAAGAAGCGGTCACCGAACAGGTCGTGGTACGAGATGGAGAAGTTGCTCGCCTGCCCGATTCCGACAATCGGATACTTTTCGAATACCGTGAGGGCGATCCGTATGGATTCAAGGCGCGTGATCAACGACCAGTCGGCCCGGTGCGAGAACAGGATCATATCGACCAATACCGGCAACACGATTGCCGCCGCGATGATCACGATCGGTGACGAAAGAACGCTGAACTGCAGCCGGCGGGAACCACCCACGAACATGTAATAGACGACGAAGCCGATGACCATATTGACCATGGCCGCGCGGGACATGTTGATGGCGAAAATGACGACCAGGAGCGGCAGCCAGAGAAGGCTGGTCGGTACCGACACGACGTTGCCTCGGGTGAAAAGCTTGTGGCCGTAATAAGAGAAGAGAAAAATGAACAGGTACATGGGGCCCTTGAGACGGACGCCCCGCCAGTCATCGGCGGCGACCAGCCCGGCAAGTTTGGGGTCCCGCGAAAAGCGATACGCTTCAAGAGGCAGGACGAGATAGGCGATGATATAGATCAGCACCGCGAAGCTGGCCGCGGCAATGAACACGTTCGCCAGCTCGCGTGTCGGAATGCCCGATCGGTACATGAGATAGACCAGTGGCCCGATCATGAAAAAGGCGAATGCCCTGAGGGCGAGGAAGCTCGGCAGGATGGGCGCGCCCGTGCGCAGGGTGAACAGGGCGGAATAGAACAGCATCACGCCAAGGATAACGACGATGGGCAGTACAACGGTCTTGAGCCACTGGTTGACGGGCATGCTGACCCTGGCGGCGTAGAGAAGAATGGCAACGACCATGATCCCGCCGGCAACTTCATGGAGTGGAATTTTCGGGGCGTATTCGTCAACCTTGAGCGCCCCGATCAGGCACAGGAACAGGATGGCCTTGGGAAAGAAGTGACGGGTCAGGACCATCTTACCGTCCGCCCATGGCAGGTATTTGGCGCCCGCCCGTTGCCGGCCTCGGGAATCCGGCGCCATGCCGCGGTCGCTCGTGAAAGACGCCGGACAACGGACGTTTCAAACCGACCGTGCCCATGATAGGAAGAGCGGGGTGGACGGTACCTCGTCTCCCGGTTCTCCGCTGCCGTCGATCGACAAGGGCCGCATGACTGACACACCTTCCGGCAAACCGAAACTGACCAGCGGCCGCCTGCTTGCCAAGAACGCGATCTGGAACCTGATCGGGCAGGGGGTGCCGCTGGTGGCGGCGATCTTCGCTATCCCGATTTTTATTTCCCAAATGGGGACCGCCCGCTTCGGCCTGTTGACGCTGGCCTGGGTGATCATCGGCTATTTCAGCCTTTTCGACTTGGGACTGGGGCGGGCATTGACCAAGCTGGTGGCGGACCGGCTGGGTGACCGCCAGGAGGCCGCCATACCGGGCGTGGTGTGGACGGCCCTGTTCCTGATGCTGTTTCTGGGGATCTTCGGCGCCGTTGTGGTGGCGTTGCTGACCCCGTGGATGGTCTACAGCGCCCTGATCATTCCGACCGAGCTTCAGGAAGAAACCCTGATCGCCTTCTATTTGCTGGCGGCGTCGATTCCCGTTGTCATCATCACGGCGGGGTTGCGGGGCTATCTGGAGGCCCACCAGCGGTTCGGTTTCATCAACGCCGTCCGCGTGCCCATGGGGGTCTACAATTTCTGCGCCCCGCTTCTGGTGCTGCCGTTCAACCAGTCGCTTCATCTCGTGGTCGCGGTCCTCGTTGCCGGCCGGATTGCTTCGGCCGTCATCCACCTGCTGCTGTGTTTTCGCGTCACCCCTGC
>JAJFIG010000078.1 GCA_021775195.1 Rhodospirillales bacterium
ATTCGCGAAGTTGGCGTCGACCCGTTGGATCCTGGCCGGACCCACGCCCGCCAGGTTGCCGGCGTTGCAGATGTAGACCTTGTTGTCCTGGGGATTGAAGGCGAGCCCCAGCAGGGGCTCCGCGCCGAAGTCGATCTCGGCGACGAGACGGCCGCGCCGGTCGTAGCGCAGGAGCTTGTTGTTGCCACCGAAGTTGAAGGTGCTGACGATGATATCGCCGGTGTACGGATTGGCGGTGATCCCCTCGGGGAACGCCACGCCGTCTGGCATCGTCGCGAACCGTTTCGCCGCGTGGGGCTTGACGATGACGCCGTCGTCCGAGTCCGCCAGGGCGGTGGACAGGGGCGCGATCGCCAGCGCCAGCAATAGTGCAATGAATTTATTCACTCTCTCCTCCCTGATTTCATGTTTACGCCCGGGGTCGTTTTTTGATTGTGCGGAACTGGCCGGCCCGGCACCGCGGCGGGACGGGCGTTTCCACCGTCCGCGGCCTTGGCTCTCCATTCCAAGGAGGCCCCCCAAAACCGCCGGTTTCCCCATGGGAGCCGCCGGCCGCCCGTAAGGTGACTGGAATCGGTGAACGAATCCAATAACGGTTTTGTGAACAGGGGCCCGATTTAGGATTAATATCCCATAATTTATGTCGCTACCGGGGCCGGGCTCAGATGAATTCCGGGCGCTTATCCAGGTAATGGGCCCGCATCCGCTCCCGGTAGGTCTCCATGGCCGCCCGGTTGATCTCCTGGTCTGGCCTTTGGTCCGCCGGCAGCAGGGACTCGTAGACGGTATCGCCGATTTCCTCGGTGAAGGTGGACTTGGCCTCCGCCACCAGCGCCGGGCTGGCGAGGAAATCCAGCACCGACCCCGCCAGCGCCTTGGCCCCGGCCAGCGCCCCCTTGTGGGCGACGCCCGACGTCAACGCCGCGCCCCCGGTCCAGTGGTGGAAGTTGATGTTGGCGACATTGGCCGGGAACCACAGCCGACCCATGGGCACCTTCCACGACACGTCGCCGCAGTC
Organism: Rhodospirillales bacterium; assembly: GCA_021775195.1. Taxonomy (GTDB): domain Bacteria; phylum Pseudomonadota; class Alphaproteobacteria; order Rhodospirillales; family 2-02-FULL-58-16; genus JAJFIG01. The sequence goes on from JAJFIG010000078.1 coordinate 1,019, forward strand.
GTTGGAGGCCGCCATGGTCTTCGACGGCCCGGTCAGGGGCGTCACATCGGTCCTCAGGCCCTCGACACCGACCTCGGCCTTCTCCTGCAGGGCGCGGGCAAAGGCCTGTTCGTCCGCCGTCCATCCGGGCATGCCGATCCGTTCGATGTTGCCCTGGATGACCTCGGCGACGGTCCTATTGCCTCGCACCGGCCACACGGCGCTTTTGACGTTGACCTCGTAAGTCGTGTTGGTCATCAGGGCGGCGCCCTCGGCGATCTTCTTCGCCTGCTCGAAGAGCCTGCGCGCCCCCGCCGCCTGGGGATCGCGGAAATACCACCAGACGGAGGCCCGCTCCGGGATCACGTTGGGCTGGTCGCCGCCGTGGGTGATCACCCGGTGGGCCCGCATCATCGGCTCCATGTGCTCTCGGTACTGGGCCATGCCCATGTCCATCAGCACGACGCCGTCCAGCGCATCCCGGCCCCGCCACGGGGTCAGCCCGGCGTGGGCCGTCTCGCCATGAAAGGTGAACTCGGCCGAGACGCAGGCGATCTGGATCAGCCCGTATTCGGTCGAGAACTCGCCCCAGATGTGGTCGTGGAAGGCGATGTCGACGTCGTCGAAATAACCGTCGCGGACATAGTAGGGCCGCGACATGGCGATTTCCTCCGCCGGCGCCCCGAAGACCTTGAGGGTCCCCGGCACCCCCTCGTCGGCCATGGCCCGGCGCACCGCCAGGGCCGCCGCCACCATCACCGCGGCGTTGACGTTGTGGCCCTCGCAGTGCCCCGGGGCGCCGGCGACGATGGCTTCCTGGTCGAGGACGCCGGAGCACTGGGAATTGTTGGGATTGGCGTCGTACTCGCAATGGAGCGCGATCACCGGCCCGCCGCTCCCCGCCGTCGCCACGAACCCGGTCTCGAAACCGGAGATCCCGCGCTCGACCGTGAACCCGCCGTCTTCCAGCAGCCCGCTCATCAGGGCCGCGGATTCGTACTCCTGCATGCCGAGCTCGCCGAAATAGAAGATGTTGTCCGACAGCAGGGCGATCTGGGCCGCGTTGCGCTCGAGAAAATCAAAAACCGTTGCCTTGATGGTTTCGATGCCGGCGGCCATTGTCCGCTCCTCCCTCTCCCACTGGCGAGGGGGAAAACCGTAAACCATTGCTCAGCGTGAAAACACAAAGAACGGGCGCCACCGGGACCAGGCGACAAAGACTCCGTAGGTAAGGAAAAGTGAGCCTTCGACCATGAGCACGATCGCCCCGGATCCCGCCATGTCCCATTGGTCTACACCCGAATTGAACCGGTAGGTGCGGTTCCACGGCCAAAACAGGAGGATCCCATCCGGTCCGTGTGTAAACAGATCGACCAGGGCATGGGAGGCCGCGCCCGAGAGAAACCACAATACCCGTCGATCGTATCGGTTCCATAGGTGGGCGAGCGCCCACCACGCAACGCCAACCGATGCCAGCGAGGCCGGGGAGTGGAGGACGTGGTGCAGGGCAATGAAGGTATCGTTCCCAAAATAGAAATAGTCGACGAGATCGACGACATCGCCATCGCTGCCCCCCAGGAACCTTGTTAACACCAGGCAGGCGGCCACGAGGATGATCAGGGGGGCGTCCGGGGCCGCCGCCCCTAGAATGACCCAGGGCTTCCGGGCCGCGGCGTCACCGGGACACAGCCTGTTGATTACGTGCCCGATCAGCATATGGGTCGGTGTCTTCACGGCGTTCGGCCGCCGATCCCCATGCGATATTCATCGGTCGCACCGGAGGCCTCAAGGCAACCCATGCCGGATTGATCCGCTTCAATACCCAAACAATCCACTTCAGCCTCCGACGGTGCACGCCGAGGCGTGTGAAAGTTGGGTCAGCGGGCCGGCCGCTTTCGGAAGTCAACGGTTGAACGCCGCCAGTCGGCGATTTCGCAACCGCCGGGATCCACGAACGCTCTCACGACCCGTCCTCCATGCGAGCCTTCGACGCCCAAAAGGCCCGGCGCCCCGCAAGTTGGTGGGCGAAGTCGAAGGGCGTCTCGTAGGACTAGGCGTTTCGCTGGAACGGCACAGGCGGAGGGTGGCCAAACCGTCACGCGGCCTGGCCCATCTCCTCACCACGTTCGACATAGGCGGCGTTGCCCGCGAGCAAACCATTGAGCGCCTTGGCAAACTTGGCCTTCATCATCGGCGTCATCAGCTTGCCGATAAGGCCATTTTGGGCTCGAACTCCATCCGCATTGCGACCCGTGTCTTGGACGGTCCGAGCGATTGGAAGTCGAAGGTGCCGGTCGCCGTCTTCAGCGGCACCGTGCCCTCGTAGATGTCGACGACAAGCTGCCTTTCCGGCCTGTAACCGATAATCCGTTCGCGGACGTAGTTCTTGCCGTCCGCAAAGTCGCATTGGCGCTCGGCACCGAGTCCCGTCTCGGCGCTTCCCGCCAGAAGATGGGAGCCCCTTAGGTTCGGATTGAACTTCTTGATGTCGCCGAACGCATCCCAACTCGACCAGACGGCATCGATGGGTGCGTTCACGATTCTCTCGACGGTCACTTTAGACATGTCTTCCTCCATATGGCGTCTTGGGACTTTCACAGGCTCGGCGACTGCCGCCTCGGATAGAGTTAGGTGGATTGTTCTTGCAAAGCATCTGGAAATTGTTATCCATTGTGGTTCATTTTTGAAACACCGAAGGGATCCGTAGTTCGCCATGTCAGACCGACTTTCGAACTTTGACTGGGATGATCTGAGGTTCTTCCTGGCGGTCGCCCGATCAGGAACCTTGCGCGGTGGGGCCGAGGCCATCCGTGCCAATCACGCGACCGTTTCGCGTCGTCTGACGTCGCTGGAAAGGGGGATCAAGGCCCGGCTCTTCGACCGCACGAAAAGTGGGCTCAAGCTGACCCAATTGGGCGAGGAGCTGCTTCCACACGCGCTTCGCGTCGAAGACGAAATAGCGGCAGCTTCGCGGTTTGTTGCGGGACGGGACTCGCACCCGTCGGGTCAAATCCATGTCAGCATGCCGTCGGGCATTAGCCATACGTCGATTGTCGACGACTTTGCCGAATTCAGCCGCGAATACGAGGAGATCGAGCTAAGCTTTCAGGTGACGAACACTTTCGCGGATCTGGCGCGGCGCGAGGCCGACGTGTCGATTCGATATGCTTACGAAGTAACCGATGATGTCGTCGGAAGACGCGTGCTGCGCTGCGCCAGGGCCGTCTATTGTGCAGCGGATTATGCAAAGAGGATAAACGACGATGGTGGCGAGGGCCTGACATGGATCGGCTGGAACGAGGACGAGGGGGACAAGACGGCGCCATGGATCAAAAAGACCCCGTTTCCGCACGCCCGGCTGCGCCACCGGATCAATGAGGTGGCTACTCAGGTGGCCATGGCTGCCGCCGGCATGGGGTTGACGTTTCTGCCTTGCTTTATGGCCGACCGGAATCCCGGTCTGGTTCGAGCCCCCTTCCAAGATCCCGTGCTCGACCGAAGCATCTGGCTGCTTCTTCACAACGACCTGCGCAATACGGCGCGAATACGTGTTTTTGTCGATTTCCTGGTTCGTCGCATCAAGAGCCGCAGGGATGAGTTCGTTGCTGGCGCGGTCCAGTAGGCACGAATTCTGAGCCGGTCGCCGCCCGCCTCACGCCCCCATCAGCAGCGCATTGCGCCCCGGCACGATGCGCCGGTAGCTGAGCGCCTCGGCGATGTGGATGCGTTTGACCGCGCCGCCGCCGTCGAGGTCGGCGAGGGTTCGCGCCACCCGCAGCACCCGGTGATAGCCCCGGGCCGTCAGGCGCATGCGCTCCGTCGCCTCCACCAGCAGCCGCTTGCCGTCGTCCCCCGGTGCGGCGGCCGCTTCCAGGACCTTGCCGTCGGCCTCGGCGTTGGTGCGGATGAC
>JAJFIG010000079.1 GCA_021775195.1 Rhodospirillales bacterium
CCACCGTCCACACCCGGGGCGTCACCGCCATCGGTCCCCGGGCGGCGAGCAGGGACCAGGCGCCGAGCAGCATGGCGACGTTGAGGAACTGGAGAACATGACCGCCACCCCAGAACAGGTCCTCGTTGAAGGCGTGGGAGGGAGCCTGGTCGCCGAGCAACCAGGCGGAGATGGCGAAACAGACGAGGGCGACGGCGAAGATGACGGCGCCGCCAGCGGTGGCAATAGACAGGGGATCGAGGGGCTGTTGGCGCCGGTCCCAGTTGGCGAGCAGCCGGACCACGGCCAACGTCAGGGCGACGGCGAGCAGAACCAGTCCAGCGTAGTACACGGGGTCGATGATCACCGGCACGTAGTTGTTGAGGGTCGCCTCGCCCCGGTCCATGAGGGCGGGCAGGAAGAGGAACACGCAGCCCCCCTCGGCAAGGAGCACGGCGGCCATCCCGAGCAGGTTGAGGCGCGGCGTCCCGGCGGCGAGACGGAGCGTCGTGACCTGAAGCAGGGCGCCAAAGACGGCCAGAAACCAGACGACGAAGGACAGCACCACATGGACGACGAGACCCTTGTGGAAGAAATCCAGGGGCCAGGGGAAAACCTCCTCGATGGCGGGGATACGCGACAGCGCCACCAGCACCGCGTAAACGCCGGCGACGGCGAGGGACAGCATGGCCAGCGCCGACCACCCCCACAATTCGACCTCGCGGCTGCCGCCGGCGACGATACCGGCATAGGCGTCGTCGGGCCGGGCCGGGGCGTCAGGGGCTGGCGTGTTCTCAGCCATGGGCATAGGGGTACAGGTGAACGGCCATGACGTAAACAACGACGCCGGTGACACCGACGCCGACCCATAGCGGCCAGGTCCAGCGGGCAAGCCGGCGGTGGCGGTCGAAGCGGCCCTTGAGGGCGCGGTAGACCGTCACCGGAACCAGGGGGGTCAATACGATGGCGCCGAGGACATGGACGGCGAGAATGGTGAAATAGACGGGGCGGATCAGCCCCTCGCCGCCGAAGCGGGCGAACCCGGCGTTGTACTTGTAAATCAGGTAGACCACGAGGAAGGCCGCCGAGACGGCAAGGGCCGACAGCATGCAGGCCCGGTGCCGGCGCCGGTCGCCGCGCCGGATATAGACGAACCCAGCGGCGAGAAATACCACCGACGTGCCATTGAGGGCGGCGATCACGTGGGTCAGCTGGCTGATATCCATCATCGCGCCTCGGGTTCGGAGAACAGCGGAAGCCGGCAAATCACTGGTTGCATCGGCGCGCCCCCGCCGGCCGGGACGCGCGCCAACCGCGATCCTATCCCGACACTTTGTATATGATGCTGAAATACATGAAAATCGCCGCCGCCAACAGGATCCCAGCCAAAACCCACTTGTTCATTTCCCTGGTCCTCCGTACGGCGCCGGGCCGGTGGCCACGGGCCTTCGGTCTGCCGGTCCGCCGGCCGCGGCGGCGGCATCATCGCGGTGGCGGATGCCAAAATCAAGCATTGCGTCACGATGCCCGCCGGGACCAGTGATCGTCGCGGAATGGGAAACGATTTTCAGTTGCAATCCATTTGCAACTGCGGGGCACAGGCAAAAAACCCTTTGCTTTGGAGTTTTGACATGATAGCAAATCACAACTCGGGTTTCCGTGTAGGGACACCGGGCGGGGGCTGCCGGACTTAAGAAGCAAAAATGCCGGCACAACGCATCTTCATTCGGACCATCGTGGATGGGGGGTCATGTTCAAGAGACTGAACGTCTTTGCGCCAATTCTTGCGCTCATTTCATTCGTTTCGGCGGGAAGTGCCGTAGCGGCTGAACCGAAACCGTGGCAGATCGGGCTGCAGCCGGCGGCGTCGCCGGTGATGGAGCGCATTCACGATTTCCACAACTTGCTGCTGGTGATCATCACCCTGATCACGCTTTTCGTGCTCGCGCTGATGGTCTACGTGATCGTGCGCTTCAACGAGAAAAGCAATCCGGTGCCTTCCAAGACCACCCACCATTCGGTACTCGAGGTGATCTGGACGGCGGTTCCGGTGCTGATCCTGGTGGCTATCGCGGTGCCGTCGTTCAAGCTGCTCTATTTCATGGACCGGACCCAGGACGCGGAGATGACGCTGAAGGTCATCGGCCACCAGTGGTACTGGTCCTATGAATATCCGGATCACGGGAACTTCACATTCGACAGCAACCTGGTGCCCGAGGACGAGCTCGAGGAAGGACAGAAGCGCCTGCTTGCCGTCGACAACAAGGTGGTCCTGCCGGTGGATACCAACGTCCGGCTGCTGCTGGGGTCGGAAGACGTCATGCACAATTGGGCGGTGCCGGCCTTCGGCGTCAAGCTGGACACGGTTCCAGGTCGCACCAACGAGACCTGGGTCCGGATCACCGGCGAAGGCACTTACTACGGACAATGCTCGGAACTGTGCGGCGTCAACCACGGCTTCATGCCGATCATGGTCGAGGCGGTATCGAAGGACGCCTTCAAGGCCTGGGTCGCCAAGGCCAAGGTTGAATTCGCGAACGAGGAAAACAAGTCCCTGCAGATCGTGCAGGCCAAGATCGACGCCAAATAAGGCGCGGCCAAGGGAAGGGTAGCACCATGGCTAACGGAGCTTCTGACGCGGCGCACCACGCCCACGACCACAAACCGACGGGGTTGGGGCGGTGGCTGTACTCCACCAACCACAAGGACATCGGCACGATGTACATCGTGCTGTCGATCATCGCGGCGGTGGTCGGCGGCGCCATGTCGGGGATGATCCGCCTGGAACTGGCCGAGCCCGGCATCCAGTACATCGAGGACTTCCAGTTCTACAACGTGCTGGTGACGGCGCACGGGTTCATCATGGTCTTCTTCGTCGTCATGCCAGGGCTGATCGGCGGTTTCGGCAACTGGATCGTGCCGCTGATGATCGGGGCGCCGGACATGGCCTTCCCGCGCATGAACAACATCAGTTTCTGGCTCCTGGCGGCGGCCTTGGTGCTGATGGTCATGGCCGGCCTCACCGGCAGCGGACCGGGCACCGGGTGGACCGTCTATCCGCCGTTGAGTAATGCAGATTTCCATTCCGACGCTGCAGTCGACTTCGGAATCCTGAGCCTGCACCTGGCCGGCGCCTCGTCGGTCCTGGGGGCCATCAACTTCATCACCACCATCCTCAACATGCGGGCAACGGGCATGACGCTTCACCGCATGCCGCTGTTCGTGTGGTCGATCCTGGTGACGGCGTTCCTGCTGCTGCTGGCGATTCCGGTCCTTGCCGGGGCGCTGACCATGCTGCTGACCGACCGCAACTTCGGCACCGCCTTCTTCAGTCCCGAGGGCGGCGGCGATCCGATCCTGTGGCAGCACCTGTTCTGGTTCTTCGGCCACCCGGAAGTCTACATCATGGTGCTGCCGGCGTTCGGCGTCATCAGCCAGATCGTGTCGACGTTCTCGCGCAAGCCGGTGTTCGGATACCTGGGCATGGCCTATGCGATGATCGCCATCGGGTTCATCGGCTTCATCGTCTGGGCGCACCACATGAACGCGGTCGGCCTGGACGTCAACACCCGGGCCTACTTCGTCGCCGCCACCATGGTCATTGCGGTGCCGACCGGGGTGAAAATCTTCAGCTGGATCGCCACCATGTGGGGCGGCTCGCTGCGTTTCGATACACCGATGCTGTGGGCCCTGGGCTTCATCTTCCTGTTCGTCGTCGGCGGCGTCACCGGCGTCGTGCTGGCCAACGCCGGCGCCGACATGGCCTTCCACGACACCTACTACGTGGTTGCCCATTTCCACTATGTGCTGTCCATCGCCGCGGTGTTTGCCATGTTCGCCGGCTTCTACTATTGGATCGGCAAAATGTCGGGGCGCCAGTATCCCGAGGGCCTGGGCAAGCTGCATTTCTGGATCACCTTCATCGGCGTCAACGTGATGTTCTTCCCCCAGCACTTCCTCGGCATGGCGGGCATGCCCAGACGCATCCCCGACTATCCGGACGCCTACGCCGGGTGGAACATGGTCAGTAGCATTGGGGCCGCAATAACGATGGTGGGAACATTGCTGTTCTTCATCGTCCTCTTCCGTACCCTGGGCGCCGGCCGAAAGGTCGAGGCCAACCCGTGGGGCGAGGGCGCGACGACCCTGGAATGGGCGGTACCGTCGCCGGCGCCTTTCCATACCCACGAGGATACGCCCAACGTGGAAGCCCAGCCGGCGGAATAGGCGGCGGATAGGTAAGGGCAGGACATGGCCGCGACGCGCCGCAGGAACCTGACAACGGCCGTGACCCTGTTCGCGGTGGTCGGCGGAATGGTGGGCCTGGCTTTCGCCTCGGTGCCGCTCTACCGGCTGTTCTGCCAGGTCACCGGCTACGGCGGCACGCCGGTTATCGAGACCGCGGCGCTGGCGGCGGCGACGGCCGGAGCGCCCATGGTCACCGTGCGTTTCGACGCCAACGTCAACGGCGCCCTGCCCTGGCGCTTCCGACCGGCGCAGGCGGAATTGACGGTGCCGGTCGGTGAGGAGACGCTGGCCTTCTATACGGCGAGAAACGATTCAGAGGTGGCGGTGACCGGGACCGCGACCTTCAACGTCACGCCCTACAAGGCCGGCCCCTATTTCAACAAGGTGCAGTGCTTCTGCTTCACCGAGCAACGGCTGGAACCGGGCGAGGAAGTGTCGATGGCAGTGTCGTTCTTCGTTGATCCGGAGATTCTCAAGGATACCAACACGACGGACGTGAAGACGATCACCCTGTCCTATACCTTCTTCCGCGCCAGCGATCAGGACGGCGCGCAAACGGCGGACGCACCCGACGGCGCCGGCGGCAAGGGCTGACGCGGACAACAAACACGATACGCATGCGAACGGAGATGGACTGATGGCGAGCGAAGCAACCAAGAAACATCCCTGGCACATGGTCGAGCCGAGTCCCTGGCCGGCAGTGGGCTCGGCCGGCGCCTTCATCATGGCGGTGGGCGGCATCTGGTATATGCACGAAGGGCCCATTTACGGGTTCCTGGCGGGCCTCGCCGTCGTCCTTTACTGCATGTACGGCTGGTGGCGCGATGTGGTTCGCGAGGCGGAAAGCGGCGCCGATCATACGGCGCCGGTCCAGCACGGCCTGCGCATGGGCATGGTGCTGTTCATCGCCTCGGAGGTGATGTTCTTCGTTGCCTTCTTCTGGGCCTACTTCAACAGCAGCGTGCCGTTCCTCAGTTTCGTCGCCCACGAGACCTGGCCACCTGAGGGGATCGTGCCCCTGGATACCTGGGGGCTTCCCTTCCTCAACACCCTGATCCTGCTGACCTCGGGGGCGACGGTGACCTGGGCCCACCACGCGGTAAAGGCCAATGACCGCGGCAAGTTTATCCTCGGGCTGGGGCTGACCGTGGCGCTGGGCTTCATCTTCATCGGCCTCCAGGCCTACGAATACGCCCACGCCGCCTTCGGCATCAAGGACGGCATCTATCCGTCGACCTTCTATCTGGCCACGGGCTTCCACGGCTTCCACGTCTTTGTCGGCGCCTGCTTCCTGACCGTCTGCTTCTTCAGGGCCAAGGCGGGTCATTTCAAGCCTGAACAGCACATCGGGTTCGAGGCGGCGGCCTGGTACTGGCACTTCGTCGACGTGGTGTGGCTGTTCCTGTTCTGCTGGATCTACTGGTGGGGCAGTTTCGGATACGCGGGTTAGGACCCGGGTCCCCGACACCATGAAATGACGGGGTCACCCCCGCCCTCGACATCCGCCATCCTGTGGTTCGGCCTCTGTGGCCGCTGCCCGCGGTGCGGCCAGGGCCGCGGTTTCGACGGTTTTCTTGACGTCACCGATACCTGTTCGGCGTGCGGACAGGGTTTTGCCGGCCACGACGCCGGCGACGGGCCGGCGGTGGCGGGGACCTTCATCCTCGGATTCGGGGTCGTCGGGCTGGCGCTGTTCACCGAACTGGCCTTCGCGCCGCCCTTGTGGGTA